>JAFWXB010000239.1 GCA_017523185.1 Lachnospiraceae bacterium
AATGCCCATATATCTTTCTTTGGATAACATTCTCTTACCTTTCTTACAAAAGAAAGTAATGCAAGTTGATTTTCAGGTTCAAAGGGCTCACCTCCTAACAAGGTAAGCCCTTTAATATAAGCAGGTTTTAAAGATTCTAAAATTTCGTTTTGAATAGCTTCATCAAATGGTTCTCCATAGGAAAAATCCCATGTATGAGGCTGAAAACAATCCTTACAATGATTACGACAACCCGAAACAAACAAGACCGTTCGACAACCTGTTCCATTTGCAACGTCGCAATATTTAATGCCTGCGTAATTCATCTATTTCTCCTATAAATGTAACACTCTTTCTTTAATTTCTTGTGTTCTTCCCTGATTCCAAAATTGTGTGCCAATATAACCACAAGTACGTCTTGCAACACTCATTTTATCCTGATTACGATTGCCACAGTTTGGACATTCCCAAACGAGTTTTCCGGAACCATCTTCTTTTACAATTTGAATTTCTCCATCAAAACCACATTTTTGGCAATAATCACTCTTTGTATTGAGTTCTGCATACATAATATTATCATAAATATATTGCATTACAGAAAGAACTGCTTCTATATTGTTTTGCATATTTGGAACTTCTACATAACTAATTGCTCCACCCGGTGATAATTCTTGAAATTGTGATTCAAATTTTAATTTATCAAATGCATTCATCTGTTCTGTTACGTGTACATGATAACTGTTTGTAATATAATTTCTATCTGTTACACCTTCAATCACACCAAAACGCTGTTGTAAACATTTTGCAAATTTATATGTAGTTGACTCTAATGGAGTGCCATATAAACTAAAGTCCATGTGTTCCTGTGCTTTCCATTCTGCACAAGCTTTATTTAATTTTCTCATAATTTCAAGTGCAAATGGTGTTCCTACTTCCGGTTCTGTATGCGATACGCCTTTCATATAACGTACACATTCGCAAAGTCCTGCATAGCCTAATGAAATCGTAGAATAACCATTGAATAATAAATCATCTATTTTCTGACCTTTTTTCAGCCTTGCTAATGCCCCATTTTGCCATAAAATTGGTGCTACATCCGATTTTGTTCCAAGAAGGCGTTTATGTCTGCACATTAACGCTCTATAACAAAGTTCCAAACGTTCTTCTAAAATTTGCCAGAATTTTTCTTCATCTCCTTCGGAAGAACAAGCCACATCTACTAAGTTAATTGTTACAACCCCTTGATTAAAACGCCCATAATATTTTGGTTTATCTGTATTTGGGTCTACATATGGAGTTAAAAAGCTTCTGCAACCCATACAGGTATAACAATGTCCTTCTCCATTTTTATCGACTTTGAGTTCTAACATTTTCTTTTCGGAAATGTAATCCGGAACCATACGTTTTGCTGTACATTGTGTTGCAAGTTTTGTCAATTCCCAATATTTTGAATCTTCTGTAATATTATCTTCTTCTAATACATAAATTAACTTTGGAAATGCCGGTGTAATGAAAACGCCTTTTTCATTTTTTACACCTTGGATTCGCTGAATCAGCATTTCTTCAATAATCGCTGCAAGGTCTGCTTTTGTCTGTTCATCTTTTGCTTCGTTTAAATACATGAAAACAGTAATAAATGGAGCTTGTCCATTTGTTGTCATAAGTGTAATGACTTGGTATTGAATCATCTGTACACCACGATTGATTTCTTCTTTTACACGAAGTTCTGCTACTTTATTTACCATTTCTTCATCAAATGGAATTCCAATTGCTTCAAATTCTTTACGAACAGATTTACGGAATTTTTCACGACTTACCTGTACAAATGGTGCTAAATGTGTTAAGGAAATACTTTGTCCACCATATTGACTGCTTGCAATCTGTGCAATTGCCTGTGTGGCAATATTACAAGCTGTGGAAAAACTCTTTGGTCTGTCAATCATTGTTTCGCTGATAACCGTTCCATTTTGAAGCATATCTTCTAAATTTACAAGACAACAATTATGCATATGCTGTGCAAAATAATCGGCATCATGGAAATGAATTAACCCTTTTTCATGTGCATCTACAATATCTTCCGGAAGCAAGAAACGCTTTGTAATATCTTTGCTTACTTCCCCTGCCATATAATCACGCTGAACACTATTTACGGTTGGATTTTTATTGGAATTTTCCTGTTTTACTTCTTC
>JAFWXB010000240.1 GCA_017523185.1 Lachnospiraceae bacterium
ATGGCACAAATGCTTCGTGAATCATCTAAAAAAGATGAATATATGAAGAATGCTGAGTCAAAAATTGATAAGATTTTAGATACAATTCGTACTGGTGGAACTTTATCAAAAGAGGAAGAAGAGCTTGTTAATAATGAATTAAAAAATATGTCAGCACAAAAATATAAGGATTATAAAGACCTTCGATTAAATCCAGAAGATGTTATGGAACAATTAAAGGCAAATTACATGAGACGAGAAAGGATTTTCTTTGATATGCAAAAACAGCTGGAAGTAGATGCCAATAATCAGTTGGCTGATTTTGATACAGTAAAAATTATGACATATATGCAAGAAAAAGAAAACGATGAAAAAATTATTGAAATGGTAGAGGAATGTGCAGAGAATGAAGATGAGAAGAACCTAAAAGAAGATACAGAAAATGATGAAATAGTAGACAAAGAAACAGATAAACAAGAATTAAACGTGAATGTTGGGGATAAGCCTGTAGATGAAATGGAGTTGGAAGATGGTAATCTTCAAAAGAGAGCAATGAAGATGATTGAGAATATCGAAAATGAGATGAATGATGTAAAAGAAGCTAGTGAGAATGCTAGGAAAAAAGAAAACATCTTTGCAAAAACATTAGAAGATGATTATAAGCGAATTCAAAAAGTACTTAATAATGATGAAGTTAGTATAGAAAATAAGGTCGAGGCATATGACAGATTTGTAAAAGAAGCAGGAGTAAATGCTAGAGGCAGAGAGATACAAAGAATTAAGAAGCAATTTGATGCAGAAACTCTTATGATGGCTAGAATTATGTTTCAGGGACATAATCGAATTGATAATGTAATAAATGGAAATATGAATCATAATCAAATTGGAACAGAGTTTATTAAATCATTTTTGATATAGAAATTGTTACTTATAACAACTGGAAAGATTGATATTATACAAAATAAATCAAGTGGATAAAGTACAGAATTCTAAAATATAAGGATTCTGTGCTTTTTTGTATGTAAATTTATAAAAAAATTAATATTTTATTGGTGTTTTGTTAAGAATCTGATGATATTATTATAATTATAGAAGTTTGAATATAAAATTTTTTATTCCATTATAAGAAGTTGAGGTGAATTTTGGATAATTTATTTTAGTTTTGAAGGGAGAGATGAAAATGTTAGATGATATTTTAGAATTTGTTTTGGATTTAATATTAGATTTGTGTTTTTCTGTTAGTACCGATAGAAAAACACCAACTCCACTTCGTATTTTGGCTGGAATTGTATTTTTTGCAGTATATGCTATTGTGGCAGGTTTGTTAATTTTTTGTGGTTTGGGATTGCTTCAAGAAGGAGAGATTGCAGGTGGAGTGATTATGCTTGTAATAGCTTTATTAGTTGTTGTTTTAACTATTGGAGCAGTTGTAAAGAAGTATAAAAATAAAGTAAAAGATAAAGAGTAATTTTTTATATTTGAAGAAGAGATTTTTAAGTGAAAATTAACAATAATGAGTTAATATCAATAAAAGAACAGCAAAATGATATATTTTTAAAAATTTAGACTTTTGATGCGTAACAGATTTCATGTTTGTTACGCATTTTTTATAAAATCGAAAAACTAAGAGGGTATGCCATAAAAATTATGTAATTGTTTTATTGTAATAAATTAGGAAAGTATTTGCAGTATTTATGGAAAAGGCTTATAATGGCTATCAGATTAAAAATTATATGTTTATGTCATTGATATTAGGTACTTGATATAAAAGTGAATAGCTGGTATTTTATGCTATTTATCACAAACCTAAAGGAGTTAGCTTTTTATACATTGAGTGTAAAAAGCAAATAAAATTTTATTATGAGTAAAAATATATTGCAAAAATATTTATGTTTATTTAGGTGAGGAGAAAAAATGAAATTAACAGAACTTTTTAAGAATGATACATTATCACTTTCGTTTGAAGTGTTTCCACCAAAAACTGATTCTACATTTGATAGTGTAAAACACGCAACAGAGGAGATTGCGAAGTTACGTCCTTCTTTTATGAGTGTAACTTATGGTGCAGGTGGTGGTACAAGCAGTTATACATTAAATATTGCGAAAAATATCAAAGAACATTATGATGTTCCAACGTTAGCACATTTAACTTGTGTTTCTTCTACAAGAGAAACAGTAAAAGCTCGTATTGCAGAAATGAAAGAAGCAGGTATCGAAAATATTATGGCACTTCGTGGTGATTTAACACCGGAGTTAGAACAAAGCGACAGAAGTACGTGGGCATATCATCATGCGATTGATTTAATTGCAGATATTAAAGAAAGTGGAGATTTTTGTATTGGAGGGGCTTGTTATCCGGAAATTCATCCGGAAAGCAAAAATCAAGCAGAAGATATTCGCTATTTAAAAGAAAAAGTAGATGCAGGTTGTTCTTTTTTGACAACGCAGATGTTTTTTGATAACAATTTGCTTTACAATTTCCTCTATAAAATTCGCGAAGCAGGAATTACTGTACCAATTATTCCGGGAATTATGCCAATTACAAATGCTAATCAGATAGAACGTGCAATTAAATTATCCGGTTCTTTTATTCCACAACGATTTAAAAGTCTTGTAGATAAGTTTGGGTATTCTCCTGCTGCAATGAAGCAGGCAGGAATTGCATATGCGACAGACCAAATTATTGATTTGTTTGCAAATGGAATTACAAATGTACATGTATATTCTATGAATAAACCAGATGTAGCAAGAAAAATTCAGGATAATCTTTCCGATATTTTGCGATAAAATAAATTATTTTTTGTATTAGCTATAAAGGAAAGTTATAATGATTATCGTAAAAACATATAAAGCTCCTACATTTAATAAAAGTGAAATTTTACGTTATGCAGGTGTAAAGAGCGATTTTTTTAAAAAATTGAAGAAAGAAGATAAATTTTTAGATACAAAACAAGAAACAGTAGAAAGTCAATTTAGTACGAAAACAAATACTATTTTTGACAGTTCTATCAGAATAGATAAAATATCAGATAAGAAAGTAAGTAAGCAAATAGAGGAAGATAATGGGAGCTTGGATTCGATTATTTCTCTTATGGAAAGTTGTATTGAAGAAGTGCGTAATAAACTTACATATAAAGTGTGTTATGAAACGTTTTCTATTTCTGCTTGTGGAGAATATTTGGATTTGGAGTTTACAAAGACAACGTCAAAAGATTTGCGAAAAAATTTAAAAGATTGTGAGAGCGTGATTCTTTTTTCTGCAACAATAGGAATGGAAATTGACCGATTGATTGCAAGATATAGCAGAATTTCTCCAGTAAAGGCTTTGCTGTTTCAAGCAATTGGAGCAGAGCGTATAGAAAGTCTTTGTGATATGTTTAACAAAGATATAAAAGAACAGGTAGCATTATGTGGAATGACTATAAGACCTAGATTTAGTGCAGGATATGGAGATTTACCTTTAGAAATGCAAAGAGAGATTTTTCAAACATTGGACTGTGCAAGAAAAATTGGAGTTTCATTGAATGAAAGTTTGCTAATGTCACCATCAAAATCTGTTACAGCGTTCATTGGCGTTGTGAAACAGGAAGTGTTGGAACATGGAGAACAGATATCTAAGGAAAAATTTGGGTGTTGTATTTGTGACAAAAAAAATTGTATGTATAGATTTGTTTGGGGATAAATTAGGAGTATAAAATGAATATTATTGAATATATAAAAGAACATATGATATATTTAGATGGTGGCATGGGAACGCTTTTACAGGAACAAGGACTTCGTGCAGGTGAACTTCCGGAGCGTTGGAATCTTTCTCATGCCGATATTATTACAAAAATTCATCAGGATTATTTTGATGCAGGTAGTCATATTGTAAATGCCAATACATTTGGAGCAAACAGATTAAAATTTTCAAAAGAAGAATTGGAAGAAATTATTAAATCTGCTCTGCAAAATGCAAATCAAGCAAAAGCACAGAGTAAAGGTACACAGCCAAAGTGGGTGGCACTTGATATTGGTCCAACAGGGCGTATGTTAGAACCATATGGAGATTTTCCATTTGAAGAAGCTGTTTCCGTATTTGCAGAAACGGTAAAATTAGGTGTGAAATATGGTGCAGATTTAGTTTTGATTGAAACTATGAATGATAGTTATGAAACAAAGGCTGCGTTGCTTGCAGTAAAAGAAAATTGCGATTTGCCGGTATTTGTTTCAAATGCATATAATGAAGATGGAAAGTTAATGACAGGAGCAAATCCGGCAGCAATGGTAGCTATGTTAGAAGGCATGGGGGCAGATGCGATAGGTGTAAACTGTTCACTTGGACCAAAAGCATTAGCAGGTGTTGTGGAAGAATATTTGAAATATGCAAGTGTTCCTGTTATTTTAAAACCAAATGCAGGATTGCCAAAAGCTGTAGATGGAAAAACAGTATATGATGTGCTTCCAATGGAATTTGCCAAAGATGTTACTGCATTAGTGAAAAAAGGGGTAAAAATTGCAGGTGGCTGTTGTGGTACAACTCCGGAATATATTGCACATTTAGTAAATGTTTCCAAAGATATAGAGCCTGTTCTGGTAACAAAGAAACAGATTACTTGTGTTTCTTCTTATAATCACGCAGTTATTTTTGACAAAAAGCCGATTTTAATTGGAGAACGTATTAATCCAACAGGCAAGAAGCGTTTTAAAGATGCCTTAAAAGCAAATGATATTGATTATATTTTAAAAGAAGGAATTACACAAGAGGAAAAAGGTGTTGATATTTTAGATGTGAATGTGGGATTGCCGGAAATTGATGAAGTACAGATGTTAAAAACAGCAGTTTGTGAATTACAAGCAATTATTGACCTTCCATTACAGATTGATACGACAAATACAAAAGCAATGGAATTTGCACTTCGTCATTATAATGGGAAAGCAATGATAAATTCTGTAAACGGAAAAATAGAAAGTATGCAAGCTGTTTTTCCACTTGCAAAAAAATATGGTGGTTTAATCGTAGCATTGACATTAGATGAAAATGGAATTCCACAAAAAGCAGAAGATAGAGTGGCAATTGCACAAAAGATTTTGGAAGAAGCAAAGAAATATGGAATTGAGAAAAAAGATATTATTTTTGACCCATTGGCATTGACAATTAGTGCAGATAATACTTCGGCAAAAGAAACTTTAAAAGCTGTGAAAATGATTCGAGAAGAACTTGGTTGTCATACTTCGTTAGGTGTTTCCAATGTATCGTTTGGATTGCCACAGCGAGATGCGATAAATAGTACCTTTTTTGCTCTTGCTATGGGAAATGGGTTGTCAGCAGCAATTATGAATCCATATTCGTTGGATATGATGAAAGCATATTATACATTTTGTGCATTGAAAGGACTTGATGATAATTGCAGTAATTATATTACATTTGCAGAAAGTTTGCCAAAAGCAAATACAGTTACAAATGCAGGTTTAAATACAAAAAATGTAAATATAGAAACGTCTGAAAATAAAAAAGAAACAGATGTGTTACAAAATGGCGTTGGCGAAAATGGAAAAGAAAATAGAGCAGAGTTGCAAAATGCAATTATTAAAGGTCTAAAAGAACGTGCTTCTGTAATCACAAAAGATTTGCTAGGGTTTATGCCACCACTTCAAATTGTGCAAGAAGAAATTATTCCTGCATTAAATGAAGTTGGCACAGGTTTTGAAAAGAAAACCGTATATTTACCACAATTATTGATGAGTGCAGAAGCTGCAAAATGTGCATTTGAGCAGATTAAATTACATATGCCAAGTGAAAAATCAGCCGATAAATGTCGTTTTGTGATTGCAACTGTAAAAGGCGATATTCACGATATTGGAAAGAATATTGTAAAATTGTTGTTGGAAAACTATGGATTTGAAGTAACGGATTTAGGACGTGATGTTTCACCGGAAACAATTATAGAAAGTGTGATTGCATTACACGCTCCACTTGTAGGACTTAGTGCATTGATGACAACAACTGTTCCTGCAATGGAAGAAACAATTTGCAAATTGCGTGAACAAGCACCTTGGTGTAAAGTTGTTGTAGGTGGTGCAGTATTAACACAAGAATATGCTGATGCGATTGGTGCTGATAAATATGCAAAAGATGCCATGGAAACGGTGCGTTTTGCAGAGGAAGTGAATCGCTTTATAAAAATTTAAGAAAATATATTTAAAATTTCCGGGAAAATAAATTGACCCGGAAATTTTGTGTTTTATAATGAATATAATACTAGTTGTATATTCATAAATGAATTATAAATTGTAGTGGAAGAAATAAATAAAAAGATAGGTAAATAGTATAATATGAATATAAAATAAATTTAGTATATTAAGAAAGAGAGAAAGGTTTTTATATGAGATACGATTGTATTATTATTGGAAGTGGACCTGCAGGATTATCAGCAGCTATTAATTTAAAGACATATGAGAAGAATTTTTTATGGTTTGGTAGTGCAAATTTAAGTGAAAAAGTCGAAAAAGCAGAATGTGTAAATAATTATCCGGGGCTTTGTGGAGTAACCGGAAAAGAATTACAGTCAGCGTTTTTAGAGCATAAAGAGAAATTAGGCTTGGAAATTACAGATAAAATTGTGAGTAATGTTTATGATATGGGAGGCTATTATATGGTTGTTGCAGAAAATGAATTTTTTGAAACAAATACGATACTTTTTGCAACAGGTGTGGTACTTGCTAATCAATATAAAGGCGAAAGCGAATTTGTAGGTTGTGGTGTAAGTTATTGTGCAACATGTGACGGTGGACTTTATCGTGGGAAAACAATTGCAATTATTGCTACATCAAAGCGTTTTGAACATGAAATTACATTTTTGGCAGGATTGGCAGAAAAAGTATATTTGTTTCCATTTTATAAGGGGTATGAGAATACATTTGAGGGAATGACTGTAAATGCTAAGGAATCAAGTGGTTCTAAAAGTGAAAATGTATTAGAGGAAAATGACGAAAAAAAGAAAGCAGAGTTTCAAAATATAGAAATTGTAAAAGTTGCTCCAAAAGAAGTAAAAGGCGATATGCGAGTAACAAGTCTTTTACTTGGAGATGGAACAGAGCTTTCTTTAGATGGTATTTTTATTATGCGAAATGCGATTGCACCAACGACAATTTTAAATGGTTTGGAAATGGAAGATGGACATATTAAAGTCAATCGAAAGATGGAAACAAATTTAAAAGGTGTATTTGCAGCAGGGGATTGTACAGGAAAACCATACCAATATGCAAAGGCAGTTGGAGAAGGTAATGTGGCAGCACATAGTATTGTTGAACAGTAATATAGAAAAGGTTTTGTATACTTTTAGTAGTTTATAAGTTTTATTTTATTAGCTATTTTTAATAAAAAATACAATTTATTTTTCTTTGTTTTA
>JAFWXB010000241.1 GCA_017523185.1 Lachnospiraceae bacterium
ACAAGTGCCAGCTCGTCCTCCTATTTTATGTCCAGGTTGTCCACATAGAAGTGTTTATTCCGTATTAAATAAATTAAAAATTCATGCAGCAGGTGATATTGGTTGTTATACGCTTGGTGCAGTAGCTCCATTAAGTGTTGTAGATACTACGGTTTGTATGGGTGCAAGTATTTCTACATTACATGGTATGGAAAAAGCAAAAGGAAAAGAATACATTAAAAATTGGGTAGCAGTTATTGGTGATTCTACATTTATGCATACAGGGGTTAATTCATTAATTAATATGGTATACAATCAAGGTACCGGAACTGTTATGATTTTAGATAACTCTACAACAGGTATGACAGGTCATCAAGACCATGCAGCAACAGGAAAAACATTGATGGGACAAGAAGTGCCTGCAATTAATATTTATCAGTTATGTAAAGCAATGGGCATTAAAAATGTAGTAGAAGTAAATGCATTTGATACTGTAGAATTAGAACGTATTGTAAAAGAAGAAGTTGCAAAAGATGAAGTTTCTGTCATTATTACAAAAGCTCCTTGTGTACTTTTGAAAAAACAGAAAAGTAATGTAACTTGCAGACCTATTTCCGAAAAATGTAAAAAATGTGGTATGTGCTTACGTCCTGGTTGTCCTGCTCTTACAAAAAATGCAGATGGCACAATTTCCATTGATGAAACCATGTGTAATGGCTGTGGACTTTGCAAAGGTATTTGTAAATTTGATGCAATTGAACAGGTGGAGGTTTAGTAAATATGGGAAATAATACAAAGAACATAATGATTGTAGGTGTTGGTGGACAAGGAACACTTTTAACAAGTCGAATTTTAGGTGGTATTACGGTAGATGCAGGATTTGATGTAAAACTTTCCGAAGTACATGGTATGGCACAGCGTGGAGGAAGCGTAGTTACTTTTGTGCGTTATGGTGAAAAAGTTGCAGAACCAATTGTAGAAGAAGGACAAGCAGATGTATTGATTGCATTTGAAATGTTAGAAGCCCTTCGTTATGCACACTTTTTAAAGAAAGATGGCGTTATGATTGTAAATGAACATCGCATTGACCCAATTACAGTTGTAACAGGTATGGCAAGTTATCCGGAAAATATTATTGAAAATTTAGAAAAAGAATATAAAGTTTTAAAAGTAAATGCAATGGAAGAAGCTCTAAAACTTGGCAATTCCAAAGTATTTAATATTATTGTGCTTGGTGTAGCTGCAAGACATATGGATTTTTCCAAAGAAGCATGGCTGGAAGTAATCGAAAAAACAGTTCCATCAAAAACAGTAGAAATCAATAAAAAAGCGTTTTTACTTGGTTTAGAAGGGGGTAGATAATCATGATTTGGAATGAAACAAAGGAATGTATGAGCCGTGACGAAATCCAATATTTGCAGAGTAAACGACTTGTAAAATTAGTAGACCGTGTATATCACAATGTTGAATTTTATCGAAAAAAAATGCAGGCACTTGGTGTAGAACCGGGAGATATTAGAGGCATTGAAGATATTGGCAAACTTCCTTTTACAACCAAAAGTGATTTAAGAGATACTTATCCGTTTGGACTTTTTGCAGTACCACAGTCACAGATTGTACGTGTTCATGCTTCAAGTGGAACAACAGGAAAAGCAACCGTTGTTGGATATACAAAAAGAGATATTGATATTTGGGCTGAATGTGTAGCAAGAGCATTTGCACAAGCAGGATTAACTCGCGATGATATCATTCAGATAGCATATGGATATGGTTTATTTACAGGTGGTCTTGGAGCACATTATGGAGCAGAACATTTAGGAGCTACTGTAGTACCAATGTCTACGGGTAATACAAAAAAACTTACCACTATGATGAAAGACTTTGGAGCAACAGCGATTGCTTGTACTCCATCTTACTTATTACATATCGCAGAAACATTAGAAGCAGATGGTGACCTTGATAAGATTAAATTAAAAGCTGCAATTTGTGGTGCAGAACCTTGGAC
>JAFWXB010000242.1 GCA_017523185.1 Lachnospiraceae bacterium
ATACACTATTTTCTCCATAATTTTAACTATATTTTTTTAAATATTACATAATTTTCTATAAAATTTTATACTTTTTCAAAATAGTATGATTTGTGTAAGTATAATATTTTAAAAATAATAAATCCTACTCAATATAATTAAAAATTTTATACATAAAAAAGGCAGGACTCTCCAAAAGATATCCTGCCCTACAAAATTATTTTATTCTTATAATAAATGTGATCTTAATTCTTCTGCACTTACCGGACTTAAGTATGCCGGAGCAACATCAAATACTGTTTTACACCCTTTTTGTCCTTCTTGGTTCATGCGATATGCGGCTCTTGCATAAGCTACAAGTACAGAAGCTGTAAATTCCGGATTGGAATCTAATTTTAAACTATATTCAATAATATGATTGTGTTCTTCATTCCAGCCTGTTTTACCACTTCGAATTACAAAACCACCATGTGGAATTCCTGCATGATTTTCGGCAAGTTCTTCTTCTGTAATAAAGTTTACTGTTGTATCATAATCTGCAAAATAATTTGGCATATTTTTGATTTCTTTTGTAATTTTCTCTTTATCTGCACCTTCTTTTGCTACTACATAACATTCTCTTGTATGTTTTTCTCTTGTAGAAAGTTCCGGATTTTCGCCTGCACGCACTCTATTTAAAGCATTTTCTACCGGAACAGTATACTGTTTTCCATTTGCAACGCCTTCTACACGACGAATCGCATCGGAATGTCCTTGGCTCACCCCTTTTCCCCAAAATGTATAATCACTTCCATTTGGTAAAATGGCGTTTGCATATAAACGATTTAACGAGAACATACCCGGGTCCCAGCCAACAGAAATCATTGCTACTTTTCCACTTTCTATTGCAGAAGCATTAACTGCTTCAAAATGTTCCGGAATTTTTGCATGTGTATCAAAACTATCTACAACATTAAAATATTTTGCATATTCTTTTGTCTGTTTTGGTAAATCTGTTGCACTTCCACCACAAATAATTAAAACATCTATTTCGTCTTTCATATTGATTGCTTCATCTACATGATACACTTTTACATTTTCATGTAAAATATTTACTGTTTCAGGATTTCTACGTGTAAATACAGCAACAAGTTCCATATCTGCATTCTGTTTTAATGCACACTCAATTCCTTTTCCAAGATTGCCGTAACCCATAATTCCGACTTTAATCATATTGAACCTCCATATTATCTTTTTATTCAAAAAAAGAACATTTATTTGA
Source organism: Lachnospiraceae bacterium (assembly GCA_017523185.1). The sequence continues at coordinate 1,241 of JAFWXB010000242.1, forward strand.
TTGTTAAAAAATAAATAATCAATCTTTGCTATACGTATTATCTTTTTCAACAATAAAAATATTACAGATAAATTATAGTGCAGGCTTTTTTTAATTGCAATAAAAAATTTTTGGTATATTGCATTTTTTCATGCTCCATGCTATATTATCCAAGTCATAATTGTATAAAAATACATTTTATCCAATTATTTATACATAAAACAAAAAGAAGTAGATAGTCTGTAAATTTTATTTAATAACTTTCATTATAAATAATTACTTTGCTATTTAATTTTGCTAAATAGAAAAACATAATGAAACAATATAGAAAGACTATCTGTAATACAAAAACGAAAGGATTTTATTTATGAAAAAACTGCGAAATTTACCACTTCTACTTGTGTTTATGTTAATAATTACTACATTTACAGGTTGTGGCTCAGGAAATACAGTAAAAGCAAAAATTCTTGAAATTGAACTTACGAATGAACAATATGCTTTTGGTGTTGACCCAACGCAACCTCAATTATTAACACAAGTAAACACATTTATTGAACAAATTAAAACAGACGGAACGCTTGATGAAATCTGTAATCGTTACTTTGGTAACGGAGAACCTATTGCTATTATGTCAGCAGAATTAGACGACTCGAAAGAGCAATTAGTCGTTGCTACAAATGCAGCCTTTGAACCATTTGAATATACTGAAGGCGACCATTATTTTGGAATTGATATGGAAATTGCAGCATTACTTGCAGAAGAACTGAATATGGAACTTGTTATCCAAAATATGGATTTCGATGCTGTATGTTTAGCTGTTGGACAACAAAAATGCGATATTGCTATGGCAGGTCTTACCATTAACGAAGATAGAAAGGCCTATGTAAATTTCTCTGACCCATACTACAACGCTTCCCAAAAACTTGTTGTAACTTCTGACTGTAAGGAATTTGACGATTGTACTGATGCAAGTTCGATTGAAACTATCTTAAATAGCAAAGACAAGAACTGTACCATTGGTGTACAAACAGGTACAACAGGCCAATTTTACTGCGAAGGTAGCGAAGATTGGGATTTTCCCGGATTTGATGTACAAACAGTCGGCTACAAAAATGGTTCTTTAGCTGTTCAAGACTTATTAAATGGTGGAATTGATTATGTTATTATTGATTCTGCTCCTGCTCTTTGCATTACAGAAGCTATTAATGAAATGCAAAGTTTTGACCATAAAGTCGAAAAATTCAAAGAAATTTTTATTGAGCAAAATGGTTATGTAAAAGTTATTCAAGGCTTACAAAATACATTATTAATTGCGATTTCCGGTTTATTGATTGGTATTGTCATTGGTACACTTATTGCAACTGTTCGTGTCATTCCAAAATATCAATTACTGCCTCGCGTTTTAAATGGTTTTTGTAGTTTTTATGTTGGATTATTCCGTGGAACTCCAATTGTTGTACAGCTTTTGATTTTTTACTATGTATTAATGCCACTACTGGGATTTCGTATGTCAGGTGTAGAAGTATCCATTCTTGTATTTGGTTTAAATAGTGGTGCATATATTTCAGAAACTATGAGAAGTGGTATTCTTTCTGTTGATGGTGGACAAATGGAAGCCGGTCGTGCAATGGGCTTAAGTTTTACTACAACAATGATAAAAATTGTAATTCCACAAGCAATTAAAAATATTCTTCCAACAATCGGAAATGAGTTTATTTCGTTAGTCAAAGAAACTTCCGTTGTAAGTTTTGTTGGTGCATTAGACCTTTATGTTGCATTCAACTTAATTGGAACAAACAGTTATGAATTTATGGTTCCATATATTGTTATGGCATTTATTTATATTATACTTGTACTTATTATTAGTGGTGGAATTAAACTTATGGAAAGGAGCTTAAGAAAAAGTGATAGACGTAATTAATCTTGAAAAACGCTTTGGCGACCACAATGTATTAAATGGTATCAGCACAACAATTGAAAAAGGCGATATTGTATGTATTATTGGTCCTTCCGGCTCTGGAAAAAGTACCTTTCTTCGCTGTTTAAATTGTATGGAAGACCCAACAGGTGGACAAATCATCTTTAATGGTGCAGACCTTGCAAACTTTCATACGAATATTAATATTCATCGTCGCAAAATGGGCATGGTATTTCAACATTTTAATCTTTTTAATAACAAAACAGTTATTGAAAATATTATGCTCGCTCCGGTTTTAACACAATGTGAAGAACTTCGCAAAGCAAAAAGAAAAAATACCATTCGAAATTTTACAAACCTATTTCAATCTAAAGATAATAAAAAAGAACTTATTCCAATTACAACAACAAAAGCACAAATTCAAGCACATGCAAGAGAAAACGCTTTACAGTTATTAAAACGTATCGGACTGGAAGAAAAAGCAAATGTTTATCCATCTACCCTTTCCGGTGGACAAAAACAACGTGTTGCTATTGTACGTTCTCTTGCTATGAACCCTGATGTCATTCTTTTTGACGAACCTACAAGTGCACTTGACCCTGAAATGGTTGGAGAAGTATTAGACCTTATGAAATCCCTTGCTAAAGAAGGATTAACCATGATTATTGTCACACATGAAATGGGATTCGCACGCGAAGTAGCAAATCGTATTCTTTTTATTGATGGAGGACAAATTTTAGAAAATGCCTCACCAAAAGAATTTTTTGACAATCCAAAATGCGAACGTGCAAAGGAATTTTTATCCAAAGTATTATAAAAATTTTTTCATTCTATAAAGAATCCCTTTAAGTAGATTTCCGTTTTTCTTTGTCTGCTTAAAGGGATTTTTATATGTAATTCATTTATTGTATTTTTTTTAATTACACATCATATTAAAAACAAAATACTTTATAAAACCAAAAACTATTATAATATTTTCTCAATCTATAATTCCAAATTCTTTCAAAAATTTTTTTCTAGCATCTTCATTATCAGCTGCTAATTTCGCATCTTCTATTCTTCCTGCATTCAATAGCAAACTAAATAATTTTGTCATTTCATTCTCTGCTTCTGCTTTTCCTTCTGCTTTTCCTTCTGCTTTTCCTTCTATTTTTCCTTCTATTTTTCCTTGTTTTTTTAATCTTTCAGCTACTTCACACATATTTTTCACCCTACCTTCCTGTTCTGATAAGATACTTTCGTATGAGTTATCTTCTGTCATAATTGATAATAACTTTAATACTTCATCTACATGATTTAATATTCTTGTATCATCTGGTGTATAATATTTATTTTTTCTTTTTTGAACAAAAAAATTAGCAACAATACCAAAATCACTTTGAAACATTTTTAATTGTTCTTCTGTCAACCAAGCAATTTCAAATACATGAATTTTATAATCATTTACATATGGTTCAAGTTCTACCGGAATATCCATAAGTTCTTTTATCGAACATGGTTTATTCCAATGCCTTTTTGTTCCAAAATATAATACCAATGTTACTACTGGTACAATTTTTTTCTTCTTATTGAGAAGTTGTGCTCTATATGCAGCACCATCAT
>JAFWXB010000243.1 GCA_017523185.1 Lachnospiraceae bacterium
GCGAAGCTCGTGGTGCTGTAGAATCCGTAGTAAGTGAAAAATTAACTTACTTTTTAGAGCAAAATCCGGATGTAGGAAAGCATATTTGCGAAAAATCACTTCTTGCACAACGAGCAAGAGAAGCTGCACGAAAAGCAAGAGATTTGACAAGAAGAAAAACAGCCTTAGAAGGAACTGCCCTTCCTGGAAAACTTGCTGATTGTTCTGACAAAGACCCAAAAAATTGTGAAATTTTTATCGTAGAAGGAGATTCTGCAGGTGGTTCAGCAAAAACAGCAAGAAGTCGTGCGACACAAGCCATTTTGCCACTTCGTGGAAAAATTTTAAACGTAGAAAAAGCAAGACTTGATAAAATTTATGACAATGCAGAAATCAAAGCCATGATTACGGCATTTGGAACAGGAATTCATGACCAATTTGATATTACAAAATTAAGATATCACAAAATTATTATTATGACAGATGCTGACGTAGATGGAGCACATATTGCAACCTTAATGTTGACATTTTTATACCGTTTTATGCCAGAAATCATTAAGCAGGGATATGTATATTTAGCAACACCTCCATTGTACAAATTAGAAAAAAATCGCAATGTTTACTACGCATATAGCGATGAAGAACTTGCAAAAATTTTAAATGAAGTAGGACGTGATTCCAACAATAAAATCCAACGCTATAAAGGATTAGGCGAAATGGACGCAGACCAGCTTTGGGAAACTACCATGGACCCTGAAAAACGTATTTTAAAACAAGTAGTTATCAACGAAGAAAATGCAACTGAAATCGATATTACATTCCGTACTCTTATGGGAGATAAAGTAGAGCCAAGACGTGAATTTATCGAAGCGAATGCAAAATATGTTCAAAATCTGGATATTTAACTAACAAATAAATTGTAAAGTAGTTTTACAATAAAACGAAGTTCATAAACCAAGAGAAATCCGAAGTTTTATGAACTTCGCAATATAGGTGTATCTGTATGAATGATAGATGTGTAATTAGTAAATAGTTGCACTCAATTACAAAGCATAAAATTGAACATAAAGATTGAAATGGAAAAGGAGATAAATGAAAAATGGACGATAAAATTTTTGACCAGATAAAACCGGTGGACTTAAAAGAAACCATGGAAATCTCCTATATCGACTATGCAATGAGTGTTATTGCAAGTCGTGCTCTACCGGACGTAAGAGATGGTTTAAAACCAGTACAAAGGCGTGTATTATACTCGATGATTGAACTTAACAATACACCGGATAAGCCACATCGTAAATGTGCACGTATTGTTGGGGATACGATGGGAAAATATCATCCACATGGAGATAGTTCTATTTATGGAGCACTTGTCAACATGGCACAACCATGGTCGACAAATTGTCCACTTGTAGACGGACATGGAAACTTTGGTTCTGTAGATGGAGATGGTGCTGCTGCAATGCGTTATACAGAAGCAAGACTTAGTAAAATTTCCATGATGCTTATTGAGGATATCAACAAAAATACAGTTGATTTTAAACCAAACTTTGATGAAACAGAAAAAGAACCAAGTGTCTTACCATCAAGATTTCCAAATTTATTAGTCAATGGAACAACCGGTATTGCCGTAGGTATGGCAACCAATATTCCACCTCATAATTTACGTGATGTAATTTATGCAGTTGTGAAATTAATTGATGATGAAATTACAGAAAAACAGACAAATATAGAAGACCTTATTGAAATTATTAAGGGACCGGATTTTCCAACGGGAGGTCTTATTTTAGGTACACAAGGAATTAACGAAGCATATCGTACAGGACGTGGCAAAATCAAAGTAAGAGCA
>JAFWXB010000244.1 GCA_017523185.1 Lachnospiraceae bacterium
AATTTGTAAAGCTATCGAATATATTGAAGAACATATACTAGAAGATATTACCGTAGAGGATATTGCAAAAGAAGTGTATATCTCACCATTTTATTTTCAAAAAGGATTCCGTTTTTTATGTGGTTTTAGTATTTCCGAATATATTCGAAACAGAAGGCTTTCTTTAGCAGGAAGTGAGCTTGCCATGCTAGAGAAAAAAGATAGTAAGATTATCGATATTGCATTAAAATACGGCTATGATTCACCGGATAGTTTTACAAAAGCATTTACAAGATTTCATGGAATTACTCCTTCTGTGGTGCAAAAAAATCCTACACTATTAAAAACATTTGCACCATTAAAAATCAAATTGATGATGGAAGGTGGCTATTATATGGAGTACAAGATTGTAAAAAAAGAAGCATTTACAGTTATTGGTGTTTCTAAGACATTTTCTTACGAAAATGCAAAAAAAGACGTACCAAAGTTTTGGCAAGAAGTTTATGCAACAGAACATGGAAAATATGTAAAAGGAATGTTTGGAATTAATATTGATGAACAGATGGGAGAGGATTCGTTTACTTATTGGATTGCAGATATTTATCAGCCTATGATGGATATTCCGAAAGGTTTTACTACAAAAATAATTCCTGCATTGACATGGGCAGTATTTCCTTGCAGAGGAGCAATGCCGGATGCACTTCAAGATGTAAATACAAAGATTTTTTCGGAGTGGTTGCCTGCACTTCGTGATTATAAATTTGCAGCAGGTTATTGTATTGAAATGTATGATAATGCTACGAAATATCCAAAAGGCACACAAGATGAAAATTATTATTGTGAAATTTGGATTCCTGTAACATTAAATTAAAAAGCTTTATTTGATAACAAACATATGGAAAGTTGTTTGTTAAAAAAAATAATTTGACATTCCAACACATAAAAAATGAAAAAAGAAAGCCTCATGTTTTATAGAAAAATAACAGAGGTTTTCTTTTATATTATACATCTCTTAATTTTACAAATTTAGCAGCAGAACGTCTACGGTCATCTTCAATTGCAGCATAATGTTTTCGAGTTGTATTGACATCTTGATGTCCTAAAACATCTGCAACAAGATAAATATCTCCGGTTTCACGATAAAGAGCAGTACCATAGGTACTTCGAAGTTTATGCGGTGTAATTTTCTTTAAATTTGTAACTAATTTTGCATATTTTTTTACCAGATTTTCAACAGCTCTTACGCTGATTCTTTTATTTTGCATAGAAAGGAACAAGGCATTTGTATGTCCTTCTGATGGTGTTATAGACTTGCGCTCCTCTAAATATGTTAATAATGTAGTTAATACCTCATCACTAAAGTATACAACAACTTCAGCTCCACCTTTTCTCTGTATTTTAATTCCATTGTTCTTTAAATCTACATCATTAATATCTAGTCCTACACATTCCGATACACGAATACCAGTACCTAATAAGAGTGTTAAAAGGGCTAAATCACGTTTTTTTGTATGTTTGTGATACTTTCTTTGCCTTTCTGACAAATTCTCCCCAGATTCCGTTTCGTCCAGTAATTTGGCTATTTCATCTGCGTCTAAACGAATAATTTCTTTTTCGTGTACTTTAGGCATATTTACTTTAGCAGCAGGATTGTTTTTTAATATATCTTTTTTAAAAAAATAATTGTAAAATGTTCTAAGAGATGCCAATTTTCTTCGAAGTCCTCGTTCATCATTTGTATGTGTAATACCATCTTTTTCATAACATTTTAAATAAAATAAATATTCCTCAATATGGATAGGAGAGAGTGTATCTAATATCGTAATAGGAATATCTGAAATATTGGATTCTTCTAAAAGCGTATGTGTATCTTTTAAATACTCGAAAAAGCACAACAAATCATATGCGTATGCAATACGTGTTCTCGAAGATGTGGTTGGTTCAATTCCTATAAAAAACTGTTTGCAATATGGTGGCATTTTTGCCATTAATTCACGTAAATGTATTTCATTTTTTATAACTATATTTTCGTGATAACTTTTTTCTTTCATAATTAAATCCTTTCGTATGCCATAAGTGAACACTAATTACCATCTAGTGGTGAAAAAATTCTTTGATAAGAAAATAATATATATTTAATAAATATTATTTTCTTGTTCTAGTATTTCGTTCAGGCCAACCTTTAATATTTCCATCTACAATTGCATGAAACATACGTTGTTTTGCTCCTGGATTCTCTTGGTTGATTTGACGGACTAATTCTTTTGCATATTCGCGACGTGTAAAACCATCTACAGGACAAGGATTTTTTACCGTAGGAACTTTATATTTATTCATAAAACCGACAACATCTGCTTCTGGAAGATACATCATAGGACGAATAACCGTTAAATCCATTCGGTCAAGATAAGTAACAGGAGAGAAAGAGTGAAAACGTCCTTCATAAATTAAAGATAACATCATTGTTTCTACAATATCGTCCATATGATGAGCATAAGCTACTTTATTACAACCCAGAGCTTTTACAGCGTCATTTAAAGAGCCTTTACGCATTTTCGCACACAAGGAACATGGAGAAGCCTCTTTTCGTTCTTCAAAAATAATATTTCCAATATCTGTTTTTACAATGTGATATTCTACATCTAATTCTTTGCAAAGTTCTACGATTGGAGACAAATCAAAGCCTTCAAAACCTAAATCTACAGAAACTGCAATGATTTCGAACTTATTTGGATAAAAACGTCTTAAACCGGCAAGAGCATAGAGTAATGTAAGCGAATCTTTTCCACCGGAAATACCTACTGCAATTTTATCATTTTCTTGTATCATATGGTAATCGTCAACAGCACGACGTACATAACTGTATAATTGTTGTATTTTCATATTATAAATCCTTTCTTATTTTTAAAATTTCAGAACAATTATACTAAAAAATAAATTGTTATTCTAGGTTTTGAAAATAGTTTTTTCTTATTTTTATATATTTCTATATAAACTTTGTTTAAAATCGGATTTTTTGATATAATATCTATAAATTTAACAAAGTTTAAAGAATCATAACAGAAAGGTGGATTTTATAAAATGAAATTTGTAATTCAACGTGTAACAGATGCTTCTTGTACAGTAGATGGAGCAGTAGTGGGAAAAATTAAAAAGGGGTTTTGCGTTTTGATTGGTGTATCAAATGAGGATACCGTAAAAACAGCAGACAAAATGATAAAAAAACTCATAGGTCTTCGTATTTTTGAAGATGCAAACGGAAAAACCAATTTGGCACTTAAAGACGTAAATGGTAGCTTACTTTTGATTTCTCAATTTACGTTATATGCTGATTGTAAGAAAGGATTTCGCCCATCTTTTACAAATGCAGGAAATCCGGAATTGGCAAATACATTATATGAATATATTATCGAAAAATGTAAGCAAGAAATTGCTGTTGTAGAAACGGGGGTTTTTGGAGCAAATATGAAAATTTCACTTGTAAATGATGGCCCATTTACGATTGTTTTGGATTCAGATGAATTATCAAGATAAAATAAAAATGGAGTGCAAAACGAAATTTTCTTAAAATACGATATTAAAATTTATTCGCGAAACAATAGTTTAACGAATAGTTTCTAATACTAAAGAACTATATAACAAAAACGCCATTGGATTCAATGGCGTTTTCTAATAAGATTAGTTTTCTAATAATGTTGCTTTGTTTTTGTTTTCATCTAGGAATTTACGATATTGAATAATCATGTCTACACATTGGTCAAGGGTAAGTCTGCTTGTATTTAATGTTAAATCATAGCATCTGGAATCTCCCCATTTTTTGCTTGTGTAATAATTATAGTAACTTGCACGTTGTTTGTCTGTTTTGTTAATTAAATCTCTTGCTTTATTTTCAGTTAAATCCATACGCTTACTTACAAGTTTGATACGGTCTTCCAATTCCGAATGTACAAAAACATTAATACAATCCGGATTATTTGCCAAAGCATAATCTGCACAACGTCCTACAATTACACAAGATTCTTTTTCGGCAATTTTGCGAATAGTATCAAATTGTGCTAAAAATACCTTGTGGTTTAAAGGCATATCCAAAAATGGTGCTGCTGCATAATTGCCCACAGAATATGTATCCATAACTAAAGAATATAAAAAGCTGTTTGTTGGTCGTTCATCATGATTTTCAAATACCTCTTCACAAAATCCGGAATCTTTTGCTGCTTTTTGAAGTAATTCTTTGTCATAACATTTTACACCTAAACGATCTGCAAGTTTTGCACCAACCAAAAGTCCTAAACTTCCAAACTCTCTACCTATTGTATAAATTTTATTTCCCATAAAATCACGCTCCTTGTTTTGTAAAAATAAACAAATAGTCTTTATTGTTATAATTATAATAAATTTACACTATTTTTTCAACTGCGATAACAAATTTTCAAAATATTTTGGCAATGGTGCTTCAAATTCCATATATTGATTTGTAGTAGGATGTATAAACCCAATAATTTTAGCATGTAACGTCTGCCCTATTAAATTCTTATAGGCAGATTTTCCACTTGAATATAAAGAGTCTCCTAATAACGGATGTCCTATACTAGACATATGCACACGAATTTGATGTGTACGTCCTGTTTCTAATTTAAATTGCATATAAGTATAGTTACCAAATCGTTCTAATACTTTATAATGTGTAATTGCAGGTTTTCCGTTTTTTTCGTTGATTGCCATTTTTTTACGGTCTATCGGATGTCTTCCAATCGCTCCTTCTATCGTACCTTCATCATTTTTGACATTTCCATGTACAATTCCCTCATAAATGCGATTTACAGAATGTATTTTGATTTGCTCTGCAATATGCACATGACTAAAATCATTTTTACATACAATTAAAGAACCTGTTGTATCCATATCTATTCTATGCACTATTCCCGGTCTAATTTCGCCATTAATACCACTCAAACTATCTTTACAATGATACATAATGCCGTTTACTAATGTTCCTGAATAATGCCCTGCTGATGGATGTACAACCATTCCTTTTGGTTTATTAACAATCAATACATCATCATCTTCGTATAAAATATCCAATGGAATATCTTCTGCTACAATTGTTGTTTGAACAGCATCCGGAAAATGAATTGTAACGATATCTTCCACTCTCATACGATAATTTGCTTTCTCTGCCTTATCATTTATTAGAACAGCTTGTTCTTTTATTAGTTTCTGAAAAAAAGAACGAGAAGTATCCGGATAAATGATACTTAAAAATTTATCCAATCGCTCTCCTTCTTGTTCTTCCATTACCTCAAATATATCTGTTTTCATTTTTCTATCCTTTATTTTTTATATAAAAAATAATTTCTTATAATTGTTATGTTTATAGATTTGTTCGATGCTATTTTATAATTGTATAAAAATTATACTTTCCTATAAACATTACATTAGAAACCTTTAGAAGAAAAAATCACATCAAAATCTTCTTCCTTATAATAAAATATACCAAATATAAATATAATAAAATTACATTCTCACTAAAAATCTCTTTATAGAAAACAAACAATGTTACTAGAGCTATATTCACAATCCACATGATAATATTTTTACCATCATTTTTATTACTAATATAATTTTTTACAT
>JAFWXB010000245.1 GCA_017523185.1 Lachnospiraceae bacterium
TGGAAGGTGACCCACATAAAATGATTGAGGGTATGATGATTGCAGCATATGCAGTTGGTGCACAAGAAGGATATATTTATGTGCGAGCAGAATACCCACTTGCAATTAGTCGTTTGAGAAAAGCAATTGCAGATGCGACCGAATGTGGTCTTTTAGGTGACAATATTTTAGGAACAGATTTTAGTTTCCATTTACATATTAATCGTGGTGCAGGTGCGTTTGTTTGTGGTGAAGGTAGTGCTTTGACTGCTTCTATTGAAGGAAATCGTGGTATGCCTCGTGTAAAACCACCTCGTACCGTAGAACAAGGTTTATTTGAAAAGCCAACTGTATTAAACAACGTAGAAACATATGCAAATGTTCCAATGATTATAAATAAAGGTGCAGAATGGTTTAAATCCATTGGACCGGAAAAGAGTCCGGGAACAAAAGCATTTGCTTTAACAGGAAGTGTAAAAAATACAGGTTTAATTGAAGTTCCTATGGGAACAACTTTAAAAGAAGTTATTTACGATATCGGTGGTGGTATCAAAAATGATGCAAATTTTAAAGCTGTTCAGATTGGGGGACCATCCGGTGGTTGTTTGATTACTCCACATTTGGATATTCCATTGGACTTTGATTCTTTAAAGAAAATGGGAGCTATGATTGGTTCGGGTGGTCTTGTAGTTATGGACGAAAATACTTGTATGGTAGAAGTAGCTCGTTTCTTTATGAATTTTACACAGAACGAAAGTTGTGGAAAATGTGTTCCATGTCGTGAAGGTACAAAGCGTATGCTGGAAATCTTAGAACGCATTGTAAAAGGTAATGGAACATTAGAAGATTTAGACGTTTTAGAAGAACTTGCACAGACTATTACGGATACTGCACTTTGTGGTTTAGGAAAGAGTGCAGCACTTCCGGTTATGAGTACCTTAAAATTATTCCGTGAAGAATATGAACAACATGTGATTGAAAAGAAATGTATTTCCAATACTTGTTCTGCACTTCGTAAATATGTGATTGACCCTGAAAAATGTAAAGGTTGTTCAAAATGTGCAAGAAATTGTCCTGTTAGTGCAATTTCAGGCAAAATCAAAGAACCATTTACAATTGATAGTTCTGTTTGTATCAAATGTGGTGCTTGTGAAAGTGCTTGTCCGTTTGGTGCAATTTCTGTAGAAAGCTAGGAGGGGAAATCATGAAATATATTACAATTAATAATCGAAAAGTGCCTTTAGAGGGCGAAAAAAATCTGCTTGCTGTTATTCGTAAAGCAGGAATTGAACTTCCAACTTTCTGCTATCATTCTGAATTATCCACATATGGAGCTTGTCGTATGTGTGTTGTAGAAGATGACAGAGGACGTATTTTTGCATCTTGTTCGGAAATACCAAGAGAAGGCATGGTAATTTATACCAATACACCAAAATTACAGCATCATAGAAAAATGATTTTAGAGTTGCTTTTAGCATCTCATTGTAAAGATTGTACCACTTGTCATGAAAGTGGAAGCTGTCAATTACAGAAATTAGCAAGACAGTTAGGTATTAGCTATATTCGTTTTGAAAATACAAACGAAACATTGCCATTAGATTTATCTTCTAATTGTATTGTAATTGACCCAAATAAATGCATTCTTTGTGGCGACTGTGTACGTACTTGTGAAGAAATTCAGGGTGTAGGTGTACTAAACTTTGCTTATCGTGGTTCTAATACACGTGTTATGCCGGCATTTAATAAGCAGATGTCAGAAACAGATTGTGTAGGTTGTGGACAATGTCGTGTTGTATGTCCAACAGGTGCAATTACGATTAAATCCAATGTACATGGTGTTTGGGAAGTCGTATCCGATAAAAACAAACGTGTTGTTGTACAGATTGCACCGGCAGTACGAGTTGCAATTGGTGATAAATTTAATATTCCAAAAGGCGAAAATGCATTAGGAAAATTAGTAGCAGCACTTCGTAGAATGGGATTTGATGAAATTTATGATACAAACTTTGGTGCAGACCTTACTGTTATGGAAGAATCCAAAGAATTAGTAGAACGCTTAGAAAGTGGCGAAAATCTTCCATTATTTACTTCTTGTTGTCCGGGATAGATTAATTTCTGCGAAAAAAAATATCCGCAATTTAGAAAAAATGTTTCTACTTGTCGTTCCCCACAGCAGATGTTTGGTGCGTTAATTAAAGAAGAAGCTCGTATGAATAAAGAAGATACAAGAGAAACAATTGTTGTTTCCATTATGCCATGTACTGCGAAAAAAGATGAAATTCTTCGTCCGGAACACTTTACGGATGGCGTACAAGATGTAGATTTCGTACTTACTACAGAAGAAGTAACACGTATGATACAAGAAGCAGGTATTGATTTATCCAGAATGCCGGAAGAAGCACTTGATATGCCATTTGGTATGGCATCCGGTGCAGCAGCTATTTTTGGTGTAACAGGTGGTGTAACAGAAGCCGTACTTCGTAAATTAGTTGGAAGCAATCGTATGGAAGACTTAGAACAGATTAGTTTTAGTGGTGTTCGTGGAATTGAAGGCTTAAAAGAATGTACAGTAACTTTAGGTGAACGTGAAGTCAAAATTGCAATTGTCAATGGCTTAAAAACAGCAGGCGATTTATTAGACCAAA
>JAFWXB010000246.1 GCA_017523185.1 Lachnospiraceae bacterium
CCTTCCATAACAACAGGTGCAAAAATATCATATTTTTTTGCCCATTGTTGGAAGATACCATTTGCCTTTTCTTTTGATAATTGGTATCCCATTTTTAACTCCTTTCTTACTCCTCTTATACTCCTTTCAGATTGTTAATATTTTATCAAATAAAAAAAGAAAATTCTGTGAGTTATATCACAGAATCTTCTTATTATTTGATTATTTTACAAGTTTATTATTCTAATTTTCCCACTCTATAAAATTGTCTTAATTTCTCGGAATTGACAATAATAATTCGCTTTTTATTTACTTTAATTAATCCATGTTCTACTAAGGTAGAGCATACTCTTGAAGTCGTTTCTCTTGGTACACCAAGCATATCTGCTAAAAATGTAATTGTCATATTAATATCAATCTCTCGACCTTCTTTCACATCTACTCCAAAATCTCTAGAAAGTTTCCACAGTTTCGAAGCAAGTTTCCGTTCTAAATAAATACTACTCATTGTATTTTTTAGTTGATGACTTAAACGCCACATTTTTCGTTCTTGTGCTTCTAATACTTTTTCTGTTAATTTAAAATCCTCTGCCATTTTTTTCACAAATTCCGTAGCCGGAATTACAAAAATTTGGCTTTTTTCAATTGTTTCACAATAGAGAGAAGTAATATGATGATTAAATACATGCTCATTTAACAAGAAATCTCTACCAAAAATAAATAAGATTTTTCGCTTTCCATGATGTGTCAAATTATACATCATAGATTTTCCCGATAATTGAATATAAACAGAAGAAACAGGTTCTTTTGCTCTTATAAGTATTGTTCCTTTTGTATATTCGTGAACTTTTCCCATTTTCCATAAATCTTCTAATATTTCAACAGAAACTCCTTCAAAAAGTGTTAATTCTTTTAATGCATTTTTCTTTCTTTGTTTGTCCATTTTCTTATTTTTTACTTTCCACTTTCCACATAACTCATAAATTCCGGAGTTTTCGACCAATACCTGATACCCCAATTTTCAAAATTCCATTCTTTCATGTAATTATTACACTCGAAATCAATATAAAAAAGTTCCTCATTCTGTACCACAAAATTCGTTGGAAAATAATCTATATTGATATTTGCAGGATATAACATATCACACATTTTTTTTATCTGCTGTAAATAGCTATCTTCCATTTTATCTTGTAAAACCAATTCATATATCGTACTGCCTTCAATATATTCTTTTAAAATTCGCTCTTGTTCGATATCTATATCTAACATCTTTGGCATACGAATACCAATTGCTTGCAATTTTTTATAATCATTTAGTTCTGCTTCTATCTTATTTCCAAACTGGTAATAGTCGCATGGTTCATGATGAATTTGTTTCAATACATATTGTGCATTTCCATCTGTTACAAGATAGGAATAGCCCCCTTTGCCTTTTCCTAGTAATTTAATAAGGAAAAACTCCGTTCCATTTACAGATACTATTTCCATACCCTTTTTTAATCCTCCTATTCTTTTGTATATAAAATTTATATTTTTAACGTAAATTCAATAACTATAAAAAACATTGTATTTATTCTAAAAATAATTATTTTAAGGTGATTTATTCTGTTTTTACACACAATTTTATAAACTATTTTTTATTATCAAACTGACGTATTTTTATGTTCTTAATACTATCTATGTTATTATTTTACCAAATATTTATTCTATTTTCTACTATTTCCTTGTTTTTTGCATATTGTATACAAGTATTATTTATATATAAAACTCCTCCACTTTATGTTCCATGAACTTAAAATGGAGGAGTTTTTATTGTATTTCTATTTACTACTTTTTTTTAATTTTTTTACTTGCTCTGCTTCTTTTAACTTTGTTTTACGACGATTTTTAATATGTTCCGGCATAGGTTGAATATCTCCTGCTTTTGTCAATGCTTGTTTTGTTAAAAGTGGTCCAACAATTTCATAAATCAAAACTGCAAATAAAGTAATATTTCGAATCAGATTTCCTTCTTCCCCTAATTGCATTGCTGTTGCACACATTCCAAGAGCTACGCCTGCCTGTGGAAAAAGTGTAATTCCAAGATATTTACAAATTTGTGGTGCACATTTTGTAGCTTTTGCACTAAATAATGTTCCAAAATACTTTCCAAAACAACGGAATACAATATATACACATCCAATTCCCACAATTGCAACATCTATAAATACATTCAATTCTAATTCTGCACCACTAATGACAAAAAATAAAGCAAATAATGGTGAGGTCCATTTATCCGTAGCTCCCATTAAATCATGCGACAATGGACAAATATTACAAAATACCGTTCCAAGCATCATACATACAAGTAAAGAAGAAAAACTAATATGTACCGTTCCAATTTCAAACTTCATCATAGACAAAGATACTGTTAAAAATACAAATGCAATTGTCATATTTAAACGATTTGTATTGGAGTTAAATAATTTTTCCAATTGTGTTAAAATCCACCCCATAATAGCACCTAACAATAAGGAACATACAATCTCTAAAATTGGATTAATAAATATAGAAACCATATCAATTGTTCCACTTACAAGTGTTTTTGCAATTCCAAATGATACAGCAAATACAATTAAACCAACTGCATCATCTAATGCTACAATTGGCAATAATAAATCCGTTAATGGTCCTTTTGCCTTATATTGACGCACTACCATTAAAGTTGCTGCCGGTGCTGTCGCTGTTGCAATTGCACCTAATGTAATGACTTGTGCTAAAGAAATTTTATCCGGCATTATCAAATGTACCATATACAATGCCAAATCTACAAATAAGGTAGCTGTTAATGCCTGAAAAATACCTATAATAGTAGCTTGTTTTCCTGTATGTTTTAAATCTTCCAATCGAAATTCATTTCCAATGGAAAATGCAATAAATCCTAATGCAATATCCGAGATTGCAGATAAATAATGCAATTCTTCCATAGAAGTAAATCCAATTCCTTCGATTCCCAATGCACCAATACAATAAGGTCCAATCAATACACCTGCAATTAAATATGCTGTTACGGATGGTAACTTAATTGGCTTAAAAAGTCTTGTCATAAGCAATCCTGCCAAAAGTGCAATGGATACCGATAATAATGTGTTCATAACATTCGCCTCTTTTCTATAAATTACCTCTTACACCCAATACACGTTTTGGAGTATACGCTTATTTTTTTCTTTACACAATGTACAATTTACCATTTTTTTTTAAATAATTTTCTATTTTTTAGTTAAAATTCACGTTGTATTGATATAAAAACATTTTTAAACTCTAATTTATCATTAAGTAAATTATAAAAACATTTCATAATAATATTATAAATTTGTCTTTATGGTATAAACAAATTTGTACAATATTTTAAACTTGTTCATTTATAGTTCTAATAATAAAAATATAACCATACTTTGCAACTGTTTTATTTTAAATATGCGTTCGCTTCTTCTATTCCATGTTCTGCAGCTTCTTTCAGCCATCTGATAGCACGTTCTTTTTCTTCTTCTATGTTATCTGCAAGAAAATATTTCCCAGCGATAAATTTTGCCTCTATATTTCCTGCTTCTGCTTCACGAACTACAAGCCCAAATACTTCTTCGGAGCTTTGTACTTCATTTCGTCTCTTTTCCAGAAATCCTAATTCTTCAGCCATCATAAACATATCTAAGGCTTC
>JAFWXB010000247.1 GCA_017523185.1 Lachnospiraceae bacterium
TACATGAATTAGAATCTACACTTGTATATTTTGCAACATCGCTTAGGTCAAATTCCGTTGTGTTAGACCGTTTAACACGATATAAGCGTTTAGAGCAATATCCGGAAGATAAAGAATTGTTAGATGATGTTATTATTGAAAATAAACAGGCGATAGAAATGACCTCTATTTATCGAGATATTATCAATGGTACAAGAGAATTGATGTCTTCTGTTATTGATAACCGATTAAACAATGTAATGAAAAGTTTAACTTCGATTACCTTGATTATGGCGATTCCAACGATTATATCCGGTTTATATGGAATGAATGTAAATGCAGAAAGTATACCATTTGCAGATTCACCAAATGCATTTTTATTGATTTCCATCATTATTTTATTGGTTTGTATTATTATTATGTTGTTCTTAAGAAAGAAGAAAGTATTGTAAAGACAGTCAATCATATATTTTTTAAGTGTTTTTATGTTTGGTTATACAATGTTGGTTTTATATTTTTAAAATGGAAAATGATATTAATTTTAAGAAAAGAATTGTCACATATAAAATAATATGCGTAATTCTTTTTTTATTGTTTAAATTTATATTAGCTTAAGGATAGTTTAAGTTTCTTTTACTTTATATTTAAGAAACTTATGCTAAGATAAAAATGTAAAAAATAAAGAAATAAATCAAAAGAATTATAAAAAAGGAGTGGTATTATGAAAAATAATTTTTTTAGGAAAAGCTGTTATTTTGCAATAGGTTTATTATCCATATTTGTATTAACAGCTTGTGGTGGTACAACAAATGATGAATCCGTAAATCATTCTGATACACAACAACAGATAGAAACACAGCAAGAACATAATAAAGAACAGCAAAAAGAGCGTATAACTGTATTATCAAAAGAAAATATCTATAATATGATGGATAAGGCTTTAATTGTAACATATGAATATAAGTATGATAAAGACGGAAAACAGATTGAAAAAACAGAAAATTATACAGATGGTAGAATGTATACGATAAAAACGGAATATGATGCAAACGGAAATTCTATTTCAAAATTCGTTAGTAAAGACGGAATTGTGGATAGTATTGAAAAAAGAGTATACAATGCAGATGGAAGTTCTGTGATAAGTAAATATTCATGTGATGAAAGTATTCTTTTAACACAAGATGAATTGGATAAAGAGGGACATACAATCAAAAGTGTTAATACTCAAAGTGATAGTGAAATAAAATATGAATATGATACATATGACAATGTTAAGAAAATAGAAACAATTGCAGGTGATATTTCTAGTGTAACTACATATGAGTATCAATATGAAAATAATGTACCTATAAATGCAAAAATGTTTTTAGATGGTAAGCAGGAGGGGGATATAGAATATACATATGATGAAAATGGAAAGTTAGTAAGTGTAATCTCGTATAATTTATATAAAGAAGATGGAACAACTGTAGCAGAAGGCGAAAAAGGAATGGAAACAAATCGTACAGAAATAACATATGATGCAAACGGAAATATGGTAAGTAAAAAAGAAAGTACAATGGGAATTGTGTTACATGAAATGGAATATATTACAATTACAAAATAAAAATATAGTATTAGATAATTAAAGCAGATAAGGCTGTTAGAGTATTTTTCTGACAGCCTTATAATTTTACTTTCCTTCAAATCGTCCACTTGCTCCACAAGGAAGTACAAGTCCTGTTTCTGATACGTTTAAGCCAATTTCATCAGCAGTTACAGTTCCTTCAAATTTACTTAAAGCTGTACTTATCATATAAGTAAGAACAGCAGGTTGAAGTCCTGTTGTATAGGAGTTTACAAGGAAAAATAGTGGGTTTTCCGTTAAAAGTTGTGCACATAACTGAATCAATGGATATACCGATTCTTCAATCTTCCAGATTTCACCTTTTGGGCCTCTGCCATAAGAAGGTGGGTCCATAATAATGGCATCATAGTGATTTCCACGACGAATTTCACGTTCTACAAATTTCACACAATCGTCTACAATCCAACGAATTGGAGCATCTTTTAATCCGGAAGAAACAGCATTTTCTTTTGCCCATGTAACCATGCCTTTTGAGGCATCGACATGAGTGACGCTTGCACCGGCAGCAGCAGCAGCTAATGTAGCACCACCTGTATAAGCAAATAAATTTAATACTTTAATTGGTCGATTGGCATTTTTAATTTTTTCGGAAAACCAATCCCAATTAGTCGCTTGTTCCGGAAATAATCCTGTATGTTTAAAACTAAAAGGTTTTAAATTAAAGGTTAAACTTTTATAATGAATTTGCCATTGTTCCGGCAAATCAAAAAATTCCCATTCGCCACCACCTTTTGCACTTCTATGGTAATGTCCATTTAATTTCTTCCAGTTTTTATTTTTCTTAGGGGTATCCCAAATAACTTGTGGGTCTGGACGAAGTAAAATATACTTTCCCCAACGCTCTAATTTTTCGCCTTTGGAGCAATCAATGACTTGATAATCTTTCCAACCATCTGCAATCCACATATTAAATCTGAATCCTTTCTATTATAAATAATTATAGTTTGTTAGATATTTACTTGCAATTTTTTTATTAATAGTATATATGATAGTAGAGATACACAAATTGTCGCATAAGACAAATGTTACTTTAATTGTGTATCTTTCAACTATAATATATGGTTTTTAAGAAAATGTCTAATAGTTTGTGATATATTTTTAAAATCTATCAAAGAAAAATGAATTTTGATAAAGAATTTATACTCTTTTAGAGAATCTTAATGAATCCTTAAAACTTTTTTGAAAAAAAAAGTGTATAATAGAGCTACCAAAAATGGAAAGGAGAATTTTATGAAAAAAGCAAAAATCATTTTAACAATCCTTGGAATCTTTGTTTTAATTATTGTAAGTGTAGGTGTGGAATATCATGTAGAAGATAAAACAACCTATGAAATTGCATTTCCGGAATCGGAAAATGTAACAAGTGTTTCCATTCGAAACAATGACAAACAAAAAGAAGTTACTATTATTGATAAAACTGATATAGAAGAAATTTTAGACGTTTTAGAAAGTGTAAAGCGCATTACTACAACACCAAGTATTCAAGATTTTCCTGTAAATGCAGTAGATGAAATTGTAGTCAGCTTTTGGACAGAACACCAAGAATTACAAGATAGTATGGTAAGTGTATTTTTATATAAAAAGTCAGGAAAGTATTATATGGAAGAAATCTATAATGGAATCTATGAAATTTTAGATAGTGAATATCAATTTGTAGAAAAATTTTTGTAAATCATAAAATAAAATAGATACATTGAAATTTGTATTTTATATAAAATACAGAGAAAATTAGACGTTTATCAGCAAAAATCAGACCATTTGAGGGCAGTTTTTAGGCTTATAAGGCAAAATGCACAAAACAAAGTAGTTGATTTTATAAAATATGTGCAAAATTTTTTTAAAAAAATAGTTGCAATTCTAAAAACTCTCATGTATAATCAGTTTTGTTGTGACATGATAGCAATGAAGCGAGAGGTTGCTGCTTATGAAAATAAAAGGAAAGAATGTAAGCAGGTTTTCCGTGGAGCGAATGTCAAGTTAGGAAACTGGCGACAAGTCACTGTACCCACAAATGGTCTACAAAACAGATAAGTAGAAACAACGTGTGAGAAATTTTAGGACACACACGGAGAAGTGTACAGTCACCGCTTGTCGTACTGAGAATTTTGAAAGTGCGAAAAGGAGGCGACTTTTTTTATGGCAAGTCAAGTAATGAGAATTACTCTTAAAGCGTATGACCACGAATTAGTGGATTCATCAGCAAGAAAAATTATTGAAACTGTAAAGAAAAATGGTTCACAGGTGAGTGGTCCGGTACCACTTCCAACAAAGAAAGAAGTTGTTACAATTTTAAGAGCAACTCATAAATATAAAGATTCCCGTGAACAGTTTGAACAGAGAACTCATAAGAGACTCATCGATATCATCACACCAACAGAAAAAACTGTTAATGCATTATCTCGTTTAGAAATGCCGGCTGGTGTAAACATCGATATCAAAATGAAACAGAAATAAGAAATATCCCTGAATGGTTTATATATAGATTTAAGCTGCTCTAGGATGAACGGTTCCGCTACTCACTCGATTCGAGTATGAAGCGTTCCGCTGTAGAAAACAGGAGGTAAAAAATGAAGAAAGCAATTTTAGCAACAAAAGTCGGAATGACTCAAATCTTCAATGCAGATGGAATTTTAGTTCCGGTTACTGTATTACAAGCTGGTCCATGTGTTGTTACTCAAGTAAAAACAGTAGAAAACGATGGATATAGCGCAGTTCAAGTTGGTTTTGTTGACAAAAAAGAAAAAATTGTTAGCAAAGATGCAACAGGAAAGAAAGAAATCAAACATAGACATGGTGTAAACAAAGCTGAAATGGGACATTTCAAAAAAGCAGGTGTTTCAGGTAAAAGATTTGTTCGTGAATTTAAATTTGAAAATGCTAGTGATTATAACTTAGCAGACGTAATTAAAGCTGATATCTTTGCAGAAGGCGATAAAGTAGACGTAACTGCAATTTCAAAAGGTAAAGGCTTCCAGGGCGCTATTAAGAGATTAGGTCAGCATAGAGGACCTATGGCTCACGGTTCTAAATTCCATCGTCATCAGGGTTCCAATGGTGCATGTTCTTCACCAAGCCGTGTATTCAAAGGAAAAGGAATGCCAGGTCACATGGGTGCTGTAAAAGTTACAACACAGAACCTTGAAGTTGTAAGAGTAGATGCAGAGAACAACTTACTCCTTGTTAAGGGTGCTGTTCCAGGTGCAAAAAAAGCTCTTATTACTGTAAAAGAAACTGTAAAAGCAGGTAAATAGTGCGCAAGATTTGAAAGGAGGAACTTTACGATGGCTAATGTAGCTGTATTAAATATGGCTGGTAACGAAGTAGGTACAATCGAATTAAACGACGCTGTTTTCGGTGTAGAAATCAACGAA
>JAFWXB010000248.1 GCA_017523185.1 Lachnospiraceae bacterium
ATATAAATGGGTGAAATATTGCCTTTTTGTAGCAAGGGGGGTCGGTATGGGAATAAAATCACGCTACAACGAAGAATTCCGCTTTGTTGAATACGCCGTTGAAAAATAAGAATTCCCATTATTAGAATGGTCAGAAGAAGAAAATCGTTTTATGGCAATGCATCATCCATTTACAATGCCAATGGAAGAAGATTGGGCAAATATTGATAGTGACCCGGGTTCTGTTCGTGCAAAAGCATATGATATTGTATTAAATGGTACTGAACTTGGTGGTGGTTCTGTGCGTATTCACCAAGATGATATTCAGGAAAAAATGTTTGAAGTATTAGGCTTTACAAAAGAACGTGCACATGAACAGTTTGGTTTCTTATTAGATGCGTTTTCTTATGGTGTACCACCACACGCAGGACTTGCTTATGGCGTAGACCGTATGATTATGCATATGACACATACAGACAATATTCGTGAAGTAATTGCATTCCCGAAAGTAAAAGATGCTTCTGATTTAATGTCTAAAGCACCGGGAACCGTAGATGAAAAGCAGTTAGAAGAACTTGGAATTGCAATTGTGGCACAAGATGAAAAATAAAATATATTTTTTGTAAAATGAATATACGAATGATTAGTTAAAATAAAATCAAAGAAGTATTTATTGCATATTAGTATTGAATGAAATGTGAATTTGATAAATAAAATTATGAAAAAATTTTTAGATTTATTAAAAAACAAAGTGTCAGGAATTATCCTGACACTTGTACTTATTATCCTAATAATAGGTATAGTTAGTTTTGTAAAATTGCATAGTAAATTGCAAGAACTTGGAAATCAGTTAATGTATTTACAAGATACAAATAGTATTTTGCAATTAGAAGTTGCTAATTTACAATCCAATATAGAATCTGCTTTAGAAGAAGAAGCAAGTCTTATTGAAACTTATTCTGTAGAAGTTGTTTCTATGAATTTTGAAAAAGAAACATATCATGTGAAAGTATCTGTTGTTCCAAAAGAATATTCAGAAAGTACAAAAACAAGTATCTTTTTTGGAGCAATGGAATTTCCATTAACTTTAAATCGATATAGTTTTGAGGGCGAAATGGATTTATCTTTTCACAATGTATATGATGCCAATGTAACGTTTTTATTTTCCAATGGAGATAAAAAAACAACAGAAGTTGCAAAAGATTATGTTGGTTTGCAAACACGTTTAAAAGATTTGTTATATGGTTCTATACCTGAAATTCCAAATTATTATAATGGAGAACTGGTGTTTTCCGATTATATTGATTATACCTTAAATGCATATAGTAGTTATGATTATGAAAGTTTGGAATTGGTTGTGATGGCAGATGAAGAAGAATTGCAAGTTGTGGATTTAGTAGAAGCACAGATTGCACAAGAAGAATCGGATAATGACGCTCCATTTTGGGATATCAGTAGTTGGGGAGATTTTCAAGATACACAAATGCCACAGGAAAATCATACATCTGAAACCGAAAGTTCTCAACAAACAAATGAAAATCATACAACAGATATTCAAAATGGAAATTCAGGTTTGATACAAGGAGAAAACAATAATAGTGAAGCAAGTGGAAATATAGGCGAAAATGGAACCGGAGAAATACAAGATAGCCAAAATAGTGGACAAAGTGAATCAGATATCGGAACATCAACAGATGAACATCAAGGAAATGGAACAATATCAGATGGACAAAATCCATTGTCTAGTGAAAATATAGGTGAAATAGAATCCGAAAACTTAGAGAATACAAGAGAAACAACTAAGATAGAAGGATTATCCGGTGGAATTTCTTATAAACAGAAATTTAAAGTAGAAGCAGGAAAAACAATTCGTGTATTTTTACGAGCAAAAAATGAAAGTGGATTTACATTAGAATATAATTTATTTTCAGCAGTTACATCCGAAACAGATATAAGTGGTTATGAAGAAACAAATGATTATTTTGTACCAAATTATACGATTTATGATGAACAAGGGAATAAATGGGAGTTGTAAGTTATTAAAAAATTTATTATTCTACATATGAGAAAGAAAATATTTTATTGGGGAGAGTTTGCATTATATGATAGAAAGGGTGTGAAGTTATGGGAAGTAATTTTTTAAATGATAATGTAGAAAGTGATTTTTGGTTATTTGAACATTTTCAAGTTAGTACACCGATTATTATTGAAGCATTAAAAAGAAGTCCTAGTGCACAAGGATATATTCATGGAGCTGTTTCGGAATTGCTACTTGTGGATTATTTAGAAAAAATGAATTATGAAGTAAAACGTATTAAAGAAAAACCTGCTGGTGGTTTCAATGAAAAAAAAGAAGGTTATAAAGGTGATTTTTTAATAAAAAAACAAGGGACTAATATATATTATGTTGTGGAATGTAAAGGATTAAAAACAAATTCTGAATTTCGTGGAGCTGAAACAGATAACATAGACCATATAAAAAAAGTGACAAAAAAACAAGCATTTAATACTTTGAAGAAATATATAAATATTGATAAAGAAGCAATCTATAAAAAAGGATATAATACTTATTTAAAAACAAAAAATGCTTGGGAATTAAAGCACCCTGGAAAAACATTTCCTCCTTTTCGCTGGTCAAAAGAGTGTCCGGGTTCAGATAATGCAGATTTAACTCCATATTTTTCTACAATAAAGGATTTAAAAAAATTTATAGATGATTGTGATGAGAGTTTATTGTATGAAACTGCTTTTCGTAAAAATGAAGGCTTGTATAAAATTCTTCAAACTCATCAACCTAGTACACGAATTGATGATGAAACAGGTATTTCTTCTGCTGCACCTCTTGTATCTGATTTTTCAATTATGGCAGTTGATTTATTTCAAAGAACTGGAAAACATGAATTTGTATTTATGAATCCTGAGGAGATATCTCATTCACCATCTTCTCCAAATCATATATATCAAAATTATATTATTGATATTTTAATTCCAGGTATTAAAGATGAGTTAGTAATAAAAAGACCATGGTTTTCTAATATAGATGAATGTATTAAATTAACAAGTCCAAAAACTGTTGAGTATGATATAAGTCAAATTGATTATAGATAAATTATAAAAAGAAACTGTCGTATTAAGTAAATTTATAATAATATATAGTTCATATAAAATATATACTACTATATTTTGTTTAAAATTTACTTTGTGCGACAGTTCATCTTTTACATATTCATAAGTTGGAATGCTTCTTCTCTTAAATGGATAGCTTTTTTAATTCTATCAACTATAATAGTTAGTTCTTCATTATTTGGAATAGGAACTAAAATATTTTCAAAATCATTACGTCCTATACATGGAATTGCAGTGCCATATTTGTACTTTAGCATTTGATTTAAAAATTCTTTACTATTAAAAAAATAAAGTAAATAATATTTTGATATATTTGTTGCTTTCATAACAGTAAATCCATTAGTACATATACTTCCTTCATATCGTTCTGTTACAAATGCTTTAGCTTGTTTTATAGTTCCGATTGAATTACCTGAGGTAGCAACAATAATATTATCTTTTTGGAGTAAATAACTTGCTCGGCTAGGTAATTCTTCTCCATACATAATATTAGAATTGATAATTTCGCTTGAATAAGCATTTACATCTGAGATTTCTACATAATTATATTGACTTTCTTTATCAATTTTAATTTTTTTATAATTAAATTCAACTAATTCTTTTAATAATGCATAATTTCCTTGTTTTATAGAATCGATGGTTCTTTTATAAATAGGTGAATAAAAACTTTCTGACATTATATAATTATTTTTTTGTATTTCACTAATATTAACTAAATATGCAAAATCACTATATTTTTTATTATAGAAAGCATTTATTATCTGAGAATAATCTTCGTTAATAGTTCCATTTGCTAATAGTTCTGTTTTAGAATGTTTTGAAAAAGAATATCCTAATTTAGTAATTTTTCCGTAAAAGACATCATAATTTTCAGTAGTTTTTTCTTTAGAAATAAAAAGAATACTGGATTTTACACCTGTTCCATATGGAATAAATGTTCCGTCTGGTAATGATATAATGGCATTTATTTTTACATTATTGACAAGAAACTTTCGAAAATATTCAAGTGAAGGATTTTCAAAATTGCCATCTGGTAATATAATAGCTGCTCTACCACCATCTTTTAAAATTTTTATTACTTTTTCTACAAATAATATGTCCGGTACTTGTGATTTTATAGTTTTTCCAGATATATCGGTTCCTAATATATATTTGGAAAGAATTTTTTTATCTGATATTTTTCCTTGTGTTCCAAAAGGAGGATTTGTAAGAATATAATCATATTTAAAATTAAATTCATCTCGGATACTATCTTTTACTTCATAATGAACATTATAATCAGAAAATTCAAACATCATTCTCATCGCAACTAATTTTATAAGTGATTTACTTATATCATAAAAGTGTATTTTATTAAGCTGTATGTTATCAATCGGTTTATTTTGAGAGATATAATTAAGGGCAGAAAATAAGAAACCACCAGTTCCACAGGCAGGGTCACAGCCATATTCTCCATATTGAGGATTTATCATTTTAACAATAAAATCAACAACTGGAGCAGGAGTAAAAAATTGTCCTCGACTTTCTCTGTATGACCTATCAATAATTCTTTGTAAAATATGTCCTTTAATATCAGCACTAATATTAGTTAATGAAATCTCATTTAATTCATTAATAATATATAATAGTGTTTCATCTCTCAAAGTTATTTTTTCGTTTTTATCAATTATTCCCTCTAATTTTATGAGTAGATTTTGATATAAACATTCAATAATTGAAAGAATTTCAGTATTTGTACATGCAAGACGTAATTGATTTCCATTATTTTCATCTAAAATTTTACAATAAAAGATTTTAAGAAATTCATTTAATGTTTCTGAATTGCTTAAGCCTTCATTTGCATAGATATAGTTGTGTATTTTGCTTATTGTTTTATTTAACTGTTCCATAAATGCACCTCCGAAAAAATTATAACATATTTGTGTATATATGTAAACATATATATGATGTTACAAATTCCCCCAAGGCAATGTAAAAATAAATTCTGTTCCTACGCCTTCGGTACTAATAACATTGATATTTTCATTATGTGCTTGAATAATTTCTTTTACAATCGCAAGCCCAAGTCCGGTTCCTTTTTTATCTTTTCCACGTGAAAGGTCAGTTTTATAAAAGCGTTCCCAAATCTTTTTCAGACTGTCGCTTGGAATTCCAAGTCCAAAGTCTTTGACAGAGATAAATACTTTTCCGTTTTTGAGTGTAGTTTCTATTATAATCGTAGTGTTGTTGTAAGAAAATTTCGTGGCATTATCAATTAAATTATAAAGGACTTGTTGAATTTTACCCATATCACCTTTGACAAAAAGCTGTTTTTCTGTTAAAAGAAGGTCAAATGATAAGCCTTTTTCGCGACAAACGCCTTCAAATGTCATTGTAATGGTACGAATCATTTGATTGATATCAAATTTTGTAATGTCAAGTATTACTCCATGGTGTCCAAAACGATTTAAGTCTAAAATATTTTGTGTAAGTTTGTTTAAGCGTTTTGTTTCAAAAAGAATAATATTTAAGTATTTTTCTTGCATTTCTATCGGAATTGTTCCATCAAGCATGGCCTCAATATAGCCTTTAATTGAAGTAAGGGGAGAGCGAAAATCATGGGAAATATTGGAAATAAATTTTCGTTGTTCTTCTTCTAACGTATCAAGTTCGGTTGCCATATAGTTTAAAGTGTTAGCAAGGTAGCCAATTTCATCATTGGATTGAATATGGATTTTTTCGGAAAAATTTCCTTTTGCGTATTGTTGAGCAATATTTGCAAGTTTTTGAATAGGACGGCATATGAAAAAGAAAAATACAATAATAAGAATAATTGCACTTACAAATAAGATACATACCGTAGAAAACATGAGATTCATAATCCCATCTGATTGTAATAAAATTTCAGAAACAGGTTTATGAACAAATACATATCCTTTTACTTTATAATCGTTTGTAATTGGAGCAAATACTGTTAAAGTTTCTTCGGAAAAGTATTCATAAAAATTTCCTATTTTGTAATATGCATTTCCAAAATCAGAAATATCAAAGTTTTGAATGATATGAGTGTTTTCATTCTCATGGATTGTTTCATAGGAATGGATAGTTATATTTGCAATCGTTGATGGAAATATAAAAACAGATTGCTTTTTTTGTGAAATACTAGGGTCTGAGGAATTTAATAATATATTGCCGTCGATATCTGTTATCCATATTTCCACAGAAAGGTATCCACCAATAATTTCTAATTGATTTTGAATATCTGCAAAAGAATGCTCGCTGCTGTTAAAATACGTTTTTAAGTCAGCAGCGATAATAGTAGATTCTCTATAAAGGCGTTGGGCTTCTTCTTTTTTTAAGTAATTGTTTGTTAAATATTGTACAAACGTACTTAATAAAAAAAAACCAGTAATAATAAAAAGAAGATATCCCATAAGAAGTTTTAAAGTTAATGTACGTTTCATATTTATCTTTCTAACATAATTTTTTATTGTTTTACCTCAAATTTGTATCCAATTCCCCAAACAGTAGCAAGTTGCCATGTTTTGTGGTCTTTGATTTTTTCGCGTAAGCGTTTAACATGGACATCAACTGTTCGTGTATCACCAATGTATTCATATCCCCAAATGTGGTCTAAAAGTTGTTCTCTTGTAAATACCTGATTTGGTGAAGATGCCAGAAAATATAAAAGTTCGAGTTCTTTTGGTGGCATATCTACAGGTTTTCCTTTGTAAACTACGGAATAGTTAGAAAGGTTTACAATTAAATCAGGATATTCGACACATTTTAATGATGGCGAAGGTGTGGTTGTAGGTTTCGTTGGTTGAAATCTGCGAAGTACAGCTTTTACACGAGCTACAAGTTCTTTAGAGTCAAAAGGTTTGATGATATAATCATCAGCACCGAGTTCCAGACCAAGTACCTTATCAAAAATTTCGCCTTTTGCAGAAAGCATAATAATAGGAACATTGGATTTCGCACGAATTTCGCGACATACTTGATAACCATCAATGCCAGGTAACATTAAATCTAATAAAATCATATTTGGTTTATACTGTTCAAAAGCTGTAAGTGCTTCTTCTCCATCATTTACGATTTTTGTGTCATAACATTCTTTGGTGAGGTATAAAGAAATTAATTCTGCAATGTTATTGTCATCATCAACAATTAAAATTTTGGTTTTTATAACCATATTTCCCCTCCTTAATTTGTATTATTTGAAAATATAGATTGCCAAAAATTTGACAATCTATTGTAAAAAACATATTTTATTTAAACTCTACAATTGTTACGCCAGCATCTCCTTCTCCAAATTCAGCGAGATGGTAAGAAAGATGTTTCATGCGTTTTAAGTGATTGTGTACAGCTTTTCGTAATGCTCCTGTTCCTTTTCCATGAACAATGCGAACAGAAGAAAGATGTGCGATATAAGCATCATCTAAATATTTGTCGAGTTTTGGAATGGCTTCATCTGTTGTCATACCAATGAGTTTTAGTTCGGTAGAAATGGTAGCTGATTTACTCATTTTAATACTACTTGAACCTGTACCATATTTTTTAGCAGATTGTATTGCATCTTCATTGATTAATACTAAGTCGTTGATATTTACGATGGAACGTAAAATACCCATTTGTACATATAAATCACCTTTGGCATTTGGTAATGTGTGTACTGTTCCTCTTACATTCATGGAAAGTACTTTTACTGTATCGCCAATACGAAGTTTTTTAGGTACATTGTGGTTTTTGGTTTCTTTTTTCTGTAAGGTACTCATACCTTTTTCTTTTTCAGAAAGTTTATTACGCAAATTGGTACGTTCTTTTTCCATTTGGCTCATAGGAGCAGTTCCTTGTCCATATTTATTAAAGTTGCGAATGGTTTCATCTGCTAAATCTTTGGCTTCTTTTAAGATACGGAAAGCTTCTTCGTTTGCTTCACGCAAAATCTTTTCTTTATTTTTATCTAAATTTTCGTGTTTTGCTTCTAATTGTTTTTTCAGTTGTTTGATTTCGTCTTTGTAACGATTGATTTCTTGTTCTTCTTTTTCAATTGTTAAACGACTTGCTTCTAAATTAGAAAGTAAATCTTCAAAATCTACATCTTTTTTATTTAAACGACTTTTGGCATCAGAAATGACAGATTCGCTTAAACCAAGTTTTGAAGAAATCGCAAAGGCATTACTTTTTCCAGGGATACCAATTAAAAGACGATAAGTTGGACTTAACGTTTCAACATCAAATTCGCAACAAGCATTTTCAATGCCTTCTGTGGTAAGTGCATATACTTTTAATTCGCTGTAATGTGTTGTTGCCATAGTAATAGCACCATATAAATGTAACTTATTTAAAATAGAAATTGCAAGTGCTGCACCTTCGGTTGGGTCAGTTCCGGCACATAATTCATCAAATAAAACAAGACTGCGATTGTCAGCTTTTTCTAAAATATGAATAATATTTACCATGTGAGAGGAAAATGTACTAAGGCTTTGTTCAATACTTTGCTCATCACCAATATCAGCAAATACTTCTTCGAAAATCGAAAGCTCGGAACGGTCACCGGCAGGAATATGAAGTCCTGCTTGCCCCATTAATGTTAAAAGTCCTACTGTTTTTAAACTGACTGTTTTGCCACCTGTATTTGGTCCGGTTACAATCAGTTGCTTGAAATCTTCTCCTAAATAAACATCAATAGGAACGACTTTCTTTGGGTCTAAGAGAGGGTGACGACCTTTTCGAATACGAATAAATCCTTTTTCATTAAAAATAGGAGCAACGCCATTATAAGATTTTGCTAAATTTGCTTTTGCAAAAATGAAATCCAGCTCGCATAATACAGTATAATCTTGTTCTAAAGCAACAGCATAACCTGCTACCATATCACTTAAAGTTGCTAAAATAACATTGATTTCATCTTTTTCTTTAATAAATAATTCTTTTAATTCGTTGTTTAAATTTACAACTGCCATAGGTTCGATAAAAAGGGTAGAACCGGAAGACGATTGGTCATGTACCATACCCGGTACACAAGATTTTGATTCTGATTTTACCGGAAGGCAGTAACGACCATCACGCATGGTAACAACAGCATCTTGCAAATATCCACGAGTAGTTGTGTTATTCATAAAAGAATTGAGTTGTGCATGGATACGGTCATTCATACCACGAATGGATTTTCGAATTTTAAAAAGTGTTGGGCTTGCATCATCAGCAATTTCATCTTCGGAAAGAATACAGCGTTTGATTTCTTCATGGAGTGGTGTTAATGGTTCCAGTTGTGAAAATAAAGGTGTCAAAGAGTCTGTTTTTTCTTCAGCTCGTTCCGAACGGTCATATGCTTTTGCACGTTTTGCCACTTCTAATAAGAAACTGATTTGTAATAATTCGCCTGTATTTAATGTTCCTCCAATACTTAAGCGCTTTAAAGAGGCGTTGATATTGTGAATGCCTGCAAAAGAGATACTACTGCTTTTGTAAAGTCGGCTTAATGCATCAGCAGTTGTTTCTTGTAAATAATTAATTTCTTCTAAATCCGTACATGGAGTTAATTCTGAAATACGTTTTTTGGCTGCTTCACTAGAAGCATATCCGGAAAGTTGTTCTAATATTTTATAAAACTCTAATGTTTGAAAAACTTTTTGATTCATATATTTACCTCATAGTATTATAAACAAATTGTGTTTTGGTAAAAGAATTATTGTCAAAAACAGATATTTTTACTACTATAATTGATAACAAATTGTGAATCGAATATATGTTTTGTATTTGCACATCTATAATTTGCTATTAAAAATTATAAAAAAGTAGGGAGATGGGTTTATCCATATCTATTTGACAAAATTTATATACAAGATTTTTCATAGAGTAAAAATCTTGCTAATTTATGTGGGAATATTTTTATTATATCCTATTTATCACGTTTGGAAAAGGTAAAAATAGTTGCAAGGCATGGAAATTATGCATATAATATTAGTTAAATATAATAAAGGTTTTATGGATAGGCTTTATTATAAGTTATTTTTTGATTCCTTTTAGGATATTTTTGTAGGATACTTATAAAAGTAATGAATAATTGCTTCAAAATAAATGAATAAGAGGATAAAAATGGAATTTGTTCGAGAGAAAATAAAAGAAAAACCACTTGATAGAAAAAGTGTTGCAATAAAAGTGGGCGTTGCAATGCTTTGTGGAATTGCATTTGCAATTAGTGCGTGTACGGTGTGTGTACTTGTATGGGAAACATTGGATTTGTCTGTCATAAAAGAAAATGAACAGGAAACAGAAACACAGCAATTATTAGAAATTGCACAAGAAATAGAAACACAACAAATGAATGAACAGATGGATACAGAGTTAGAAACAGAGCAAGTAATTACTTCTGATGTAAGTGTGTCACTTACGGATTATCAAAATTTACAAAATGAACTATATGCACTTGGAAATCAAGTGAGTAAGTCAATTGTTACAGTAACGAGTATTGTAGATGAAAATGAAATGTTTTATGATACTTATCAAACATCAGCACAAGGAACCGGTGTTATTATTTTCGAAGATGAGTATAAATTTTATGTGTTGACAGAAACAAGTTGTATTTCAGATGCAGAATATATTCAAGTGACATTAGCAGATGGAACGAGTACAAAAGCATCTGTATGGAAACAAGATAAAAATATGGAAATCATAGTATTAACTATTTCCAAAAATAAATTAACAAATGAAACATTACAAGAAATTAAAGTAGCCAAAATAGGAAATTCGAATGGAATGGCACAAGGAGAAATTGTTATTGCTTTAGGCAATTTATTAGGAATTACAGATTCTATATTAACAGGAAATATTATTTCTACAAGTCATGAAATGATGACATTAGATAATAATTACAAGATGTTGACAACAAATATTGTTACAAATCAAAAGGGAAATGGAGTGCTTGTTAATACAAAAGGAGAAATAGTTGCAATTGCTATACAGAAAATTTCTAGCTTTTATGGTGGAAATACGTTAATGGCAATAGGAATTTCTGAAATAAGTAATATGATACAAGGTCTTTTAGCACAAAAGGAATTGCCCTATATTGGACTTTATATTTCGACAATTACAAATCATATTTCAGATACATATAATATTCCCAAAGGTGTTTTTGTGAAAGAAATCGCAACAGATTCTCCAGCAATGCGTGCAGGCTTACAAAGTGGCGATGTTATTGTAAGAATAAATGGAGAAAAAGTCGAAAACGATACATATTATAGTACAGTAATCAATCAATTAGATGTTGGAAGTATATGTGAAATGTTAATTAAACGCCAAAGTGGAGAGGAATATTATAATGTAGTATGTCAGGTAGAAGTAGGTACTTTACAATAACTCATATTAATATAAACGACCTAATACGGAAAATTATATAAAAATATTTATAAATTGTTTGTCATAAAAAGACATTTTTGTAATTAGTACAAAGATGTTTATATTATACATAAAAATATAAATGATAATTGTGAAATAGAAAAATAAAAAATGGAGGAAATATGAAATATATTGAAACGTTACGAGAAGGAGAACGTGTAACAGAAATTTATCTTTGTAAATTTAAACAGGCAGCATTAACAAAAGCAGGAAAAACATACGAAAATGTGATTTTGCAAGATAAAACAGGTACAATTGATGCAAAAATTTGGGACCCGGGTTCTGCAGGAATTGATGATTTTGATGCAATGGATTATGTTGCAATTACGGGAGATATTACAAGTTTTCAAGGGAATCTTCAAGTATCCATTAAGCGTGCAAGAAAAGTGAATGAAGGCGAATATGACCCAAAAGATTATCTTCCAATTACACAATATGATATTGATGGAATGTTTATTGAATTGATGGCATATATTAATTCCATTAAAAATCCATATTTAAGCAGGTTGTTACATACATTTTTTGACAATAAGAAATTTGAAAAGAAATTCAAATTCCATTCAGCAGCAAAAAGTGTGCATCATGGATTTGTGGGTGGTCTTTTAGAACATACTTTAAGCGTAACAAGAAATTGTGATTATTTTGCAAAAAATTATCCGATTTTAAATAGAGATTTACTTTTAACAGCAGCAATGTTTCATGATGTAGGAAAACTTGCAGAATTATCTGTTTTTCCGGAAAATGATTATACAGATGCAGGACAGCTTTTAGGACATATTGTAATCGGATGTGAATGGATAAGTGATGAAATAAAGAAAATAGAAGGATTTCCAATTGCTCTTGCACATGAATTAAAACATTGTGTTTTAGCACATCATGGACAATTAGAGTATGGTTCTCCAAAGAAACCGGCACTTATAGAAGCCCTTGCACTTAGTTTTGCTGACAATTTAGATGCTAAAATGGAAACCATGAAAGAAGCCCTTTCCAATGTACCGGAAAATAATTTGACATGGCAAGGATATAATAAATTATTAGAAACAAATATACGCAGAACAAGTATCTGATTAGAATATAGTAATCTATTTTGATATAAGTTCCATAATAAAAAAGAAAAATATAAATTATAAATGAAAAACCATAAGAGATTGTATAAATTTGTTTAGAGTATAATGACAGATTTATTAAGAAGCCATAATAGATATAAATATACCATATAAAGAAAAATAAATTCTGAAAAGGAGTAAATTTTTATAACTTTTATAAAAAGATAAAAGTAACATTAAAAAATAAATACTTTATTAAAGTTATTGAAGAATGAAATTGAAAAATGAAAAAGAATGATATCTTTGAACTAATGATAACAGATATGGGTGTAGATGGAGAAGGTATTGGAAAATACGAAGGTATGACTTTTTTTGTAAAAGATGCCTTAATCGGAGATGTGATTCGTGCTCGTGTTACAAAGTTAAAAAAGAATTATGGATATGCAAGAGTGGAAGCAGTTATAACTCCTTCCACTTTTCGCATTGAGCCCAAATGTGTATTGCACAGACGTTGTGGAGG
The DNA here is from genome assembly GCA_017523185.1 of Lachnospiraceae bacterium. The sequence goes on from JAFWXB010000248.1 coordinate 13,051, forward strand.
GTGTCAGATACAAGCACTTTCTTATGAAAAACAGTTAGAATTTAAAGAACAAAAAGTGCGTGGAAACCTCATTCGTATTGGTGGATTTTCAGAAGAAGAAATTGACAACAAAATGCTACCAATTGTAGGAATGGAAGAACCTTATCGTTATCGCAATAAAGCCCAATTTCCAGTAGGAACGGATAAAGAAGGAAATGTAATTACCGGATTTTATGCAGCAAGAACACATAGTATTATTCCGGTAGAAGATTGTTTGCTTGGAGTAGAAGAAAATGCACCAATTCTTTCTATTATAAAGAAATGGATGACAACATATCAAATAAAACCGTATGATGAAACAACACAAAAAGGTTTGATTCGTCATATCTTAATTCGTTATGGATTTACCACAAAAGAGATTATGGTGTGTTTGATTATTAATGGAAAAAAACTTCCAAAACAAAAAGAATTACTTGAGAAACTTTCTATGGTTTCCGGAATGACATCTGTTTCCCTTAACCAAAATATGCAAAACACAAATGTCATACTTGGTGATGTAACAGAATGTATTTGGGGACAAAGTTATATTACAGATTATATTCATTTGAGGGATTGTGAAACATTTGCACTTACGGATACAGCAGTTGCTTATCGTATTTCTCCACAATCTTTTTATCAGGTAAATCCGATTCAAACAGAAAAATTATATAGTACAGCCTTAGAGTATGCAGGGCTTACAGGCAATGAATATGTTTGGGATTTGTATTGTGGAATTGGAACAATTTCTCTTTTTTTAGCACAAAAAGCAAAACAAGTCTATGGAGTGGAAATTGTACAGCAAGCAATTGAAGATGCAAAAAATAATGCAAAATTAAATGGTATTACAAATGCAGAATTTTTTGTTGGAAAAGCAGAAGAAGTCTTACCAAAATTTTATGAGCAAGTAGGAAAAACAGATTCTATGTTGACACCCGATGTTATTGTCGTAGACCCACCACGAAAAGGTTGTGAAGAAGTTTGCCTTTCTACAATGTTAAAAATGCAACCAAAACGAATTGTATATGTAAGTTGTGATTCAGCAACATTAGCAAGGGATTTAAAGGTATTGTATGAAGGAGAATATGAGATAAAGAAGATAAGAGCATTTGACCAATTTGCACATACGGGGCATGTTGAAGTGGTGGTCTTAATGTCTAAGATTGATAGATAAAAAATAAAATAATATAAGTTTGATAAAAATTTTTATATTATATGTTTTATTAAAATTTTTTTACTTAGATTTCTACTTTTCTCTTATTTGTTGTACTTTTTATGATTGTATAGTATAATTTATAAGAATCTAACATATTTTAAATATTAGGGAATTAGAGGAGAAAATTATATGACATACGAAATCAAAGGTGGAGCATTTCCTGTTGTAGAATGCAGACTTACAAATGGTGAACAGATAATTACAGAAAGTGGAGCTATGGTGTGGATGACTCCAAACATGGAAATGAGTACAAAAGGTGGAGGCATTGGAAAAATGTTTTCTAAAGTTGTATCTGGAGAAAATATGTTTCAGAATATTTATACTGCAAAAGGAAATGGGTTAATTGCATTTGGTTCTAGTTTTCCAGGTAAGATTTTGGCAGTTGAAATTGGTTATGGTAGAGAGTTAATTGTACAGAAAAGTGCGTTTTTGGCTTCAGAAACGGGCGTACAGCTTTCTATTCATTTTAACAAAAAAGCAGGTGTAGGTTTTTTTGGTGGAGAAGGCTTTATTATGCAACGCCTTTCAGGTAGAGGTATTGCGTTTATTGAAGTAGATGGTTCATTAGAAGAATATGAATTGGCATCCGGAGAACAGTTAATTGTGGATACCGGAAATTTAGTTGGAATAGAGAGTAGTGTGTCTATTGATGTACAAACAGTTAAAGGTGTGAAAAATATGTTTTTTGGTGGGGAAGGTATCTTTAATACTGTACTTACTGGTCCTGGTAAAGTATATTTACAAACAATGCCTATTTCCACAGTCGCAAATGCAGTTCGTCCATACATACCTACTGCTAGTAGCAATGATTAAATATTTTCATTATTATAAACCAATTTTGTATACAATAATTATAAAAAATAGAGATATTTTAATGATGTAACCCCAAAAAGTTAGACTTTTAATGCGTAACAGATTTTATTATCTGTTACGCATTTTTTATATGTTAAAACAGAACAAATGTTCGTATTTTCTTGACAAGGAATTAAAAATAATATATAATCAACAAACCGGTCTAAAAAACATTAAAAATAAAAAGGGAAAATTGGAGGAATAATACATGAAAATAGTATCACTATTTTCCGGAATAGGTGGTTTTGAAGTAGGAATAAGAAATTCAAATCTTATAGGTGAAGTTGTTTTTGCTTCTGAAATTGATAAACACGCGACAGCATCTTATTTATCAAATTTTAAAAATAATCATTTAAATGGTGATATTACAAAAATTGATGAAAAAGATATTCCAAATCATGATTTGTTGGTTGCCGGTTTTCCTTGCCAAGCATTTAGTATTGCAGGAAGACAAAAAGGATTTCAAGATACGAGAGGTACATTATTTTTTGATGTGGCTCGAATTTTAAAAGAAAAGCAACCAAAATATTTTTTATTGGAAAATGTAAAAAATCTAGTATCCCATGATAGTGGGAATACTTTTAAAATAATTATTCAAACATTAAATGAAATAGGATATACAATTGATTTTACAATTCTTAATTCTCTTGAAGCAGGATTACCACAGAACAGAGAAAGAACATATATTGTTGGGATTTTAAATGGTGATGTCAAAGAGCGAATTTTTGATAAAAGAAATAAAAAAATAAATGAATTAAAATCAAATTTAAAATATCAAGGATTTGATTTTTTTAATTCTCTTTTCTTTGACAATCCTAAGCAGTATATTATAGATATTTTAGAAGATACCAAAGAAAAAAGATACCTTATTACAAATGAAAATGTAGTGAAGTATTTAGCAGAACATCATTATTTAGAAGACAAACATGGTGTGGATAAGATTGTAAAACTTTTTGATTTGCCAAGAGATGTATGGAATGACCTTGAACGTCAAAGAAGGGTATATTCTGTATATGGAATTGCTCCAACAATCTTAGCAAGGTCTGATACCGCGAAGATTTATATTCAGAATGAGAATGAAACGTATATACGTAAATTTACACCAAGGGAAAATTTTCGATTACAAGGATTTGATGATACATTTATTGAAAATATTGAAAAAACGGTAAGTATAACACAACAATATAAACAAGCCGGAAATGCAGTAAGTCCACCGGTAATTACAGGGATTATCAATCATTTTCTTAAGTTTATGGAGGATTAAGAATGGGCTTTCGATTTATTGATTTATTTTGTGGACTTGGAGGATTTCGTTTAGCCTTTGAAAAAGCTGGAGGAGAATGTGTTTTTAGTTCTGATATTGATGAAGCAGTTCAAAAAACATATGCTATGAATTTTGGAGAAGTTCCTCATGGTGATATTACAAAAATTGAAGCACGAGATATCCCAAATCATGATATATTATGTGCAGGATTTCCATGTCAGCCATTCTCGACTGCAGGCAGAAGGCTCGGATTTGAAGATACCAGAGGAACATTATTTTTTGAAGTAGCTCGTATTCTCAAAGAAAAGCAACCAATAGGTTTTATTTTAGAAAATGTGAAAGGTTTAACAAATCATGATAATGGGCATACATTAGAAGTAATATTAAGTACGCTTGATGAAATTGGATATCATTATAAATATGAAGTTTTAAATGCAAAAAATTACAATGTGCCACAAAATAGAGAACGTTGGTATTGCGTTGGCGTGAGAAAAGATGCCCAAATTGATA
>JAFWXB010000249.1 GCA_017523185.1 Lachnospiraceae bacterium
GCGAATTTTAGGTTTGGATTTTGGAATAAAGACTGTAGGTGTTTCAGTAAGTGATGAGCTTTTACTTACTGCACAAGGTGTAGAGATTATTCGAAGAAAAGCACCGACAAAGTTACGTCAAACATTAGCTCGAATTGAAGAATTAGTAAACCAATATGGAGTACAAATAATTGTACTGGGCTATCCGAAGAATATGAATAACACAGAAGGAGAACGCTGCGAAAAAACAAAAGAATTTCAAGAAATGCTTGTGAAAAGAACGGGGCTTGAAGTGATTTTATGGGATGAGCGTCTTACAACGGTAGCTGCTGATAATGCTATGATGGAAATGGGAATTCGACGAGAATATCGCAAAGACTATGTAGACGAAATTGCGGCAATTTTTATTTTACAAGGATATTTGGATTATTTATCAATTTCAAATCAATAGGATACAAGTTCACTTTCGTGGACTTGAGCGAAAAAAGGTATGTCATGCTTTTGCATGATAAATCCAAGATAACAAAGGAAAGGAGGAGATATTATGAAAAAGGTAGCATTTACAGACCCGGATACACAAGAAACCGTAGAGTTTCTTGTGGAAGATGAAACACAGTTAAATGGAATAAAGTACCTTCTTGTGTCTGAGGAAGAAGATGATGGTACATTAGATGCATATATTTTAAAAGAAGTGGTAAACGAAAATGATGAGATACTTTATGAAGTGGTAGAAGATGATGTGGAATTTATGGCACTTGCAAGAGTATTTACAGAACTGACAGATGACGAGACAGATATTGTAACAATTTAAAACGGAGGCAGCATGGTTGAGAAAACAAATAGCAGACTAAAGATAATTCCTTTAGGAGGCTTGGAGCAAATCGGCATGAATATTACTGCTTTTGAATATCAAGACAGTATTATTGTTGTGGATTGTGGCTTATCATTTCCGGAAGACGATATGTTAGGTGTCGACCTGGTAATACCAGATATAACATATCTCAAGGAGAATATTGATAAAGTAAAAGGGTTTTTTATTACACATGGTCATGAAGACCATATTGGGGCAATACCTTATGTGCTACGAGATATTAATGTGCCGATTTATGCGACAAAACTTACCATTGGTATTATCGAACACAAATTAAAAGAACACGATATGCTCAAAAAAGTAAAACGTAAAGTAGTAAAATATGGACAACATATCAATTTGGGTTGTTTTCGTGTAGAATTTATTAAAACAAATCATAGTATTCAAGATGCAGCAGCACTTGCTATTTATTCACCGGCAGGTATTGTTGTGCATACAGGTGACTTTAAAATTGATTATACACCTGTATTTGGTGATGCTATTGATTTACAGAGATTTGGAGAAATTGGTAAAAAAGGGGTATTGGCACTTCTTTGTGATAGTACAAATGCAGAACGTGCCGGATTTACTTTATCAGAAAAAAGCGTAGGTTCTACGTTGGATAATATTTTTCGCGAACATAGAATGAAACGAATTATTATTGCAACATTTGCATCAAATGTAGACCGTGTACAGCAGATTATTAATTCTGCACATAAATTTGGAAGAAAAGTAGCAATTGAAGGCAGAAGTATGGTAAATATTATTTCCATTGCTTCCGAACTGGGCTATTTGTCATTACCGGATAATATTTTAATTGAGGGAGAAATGCTTCGCAATTATTCTGATGAACAAATTGTAATTATTACAACAGGAAGTCAGGGCGAATCTATGGCTGCACTTTCTCGTATGGCAAATGGAACACATAGAAAGATTTCCATTAAGCCAAATGATACGATTATTTTTAGTTCTTCTCCAATTCCGGGAAATGAAAAGTCAGTAACAGGTGTGATTAATGAATTGATGCGTCGAGGAGCAGATGTTATTTTTCAAGATGTTCATGTATCAGGACACGCTTGTAGAGAAGATATTAAACTCATATATTCTTTGGTAAATCCAAAATATTGTATTCCGATTCATGGAGAATATAAGCATTTAATCGCA
>JAFWXB010000250.1 GCA_017523185.1 Lachnospiraceae bacterium
ATTGGATAGCCCTTCTTTATGCTCAGAAAATCACTTTTTAACTGTCTAACAAATTTTCATCCGTATAGATTTTTGTATATTTGGTCGTTCTATTTTTTCGATTTCTATACGCAAATCCTCTAAATTTCTATGTCCATAACGTGCATTTGTAATATCTGACCCAAACGAATGTCCCATCATTCGTTTACGGTCATTTTCATTTACTCCATATCGTTCACATAAAACGGAAAAAGTATGACGACAATCATGTGGTGTATGTTTCTTTCCTGATGTTGTATATGCGATTCCAAGTTCTTCCAGTTTTTGATACATCATCTGTCGGAATTTCGCAGTAGAACAACCTAACAAATTTTCAAAATTTCTTGCAAGAACAAAATCACGAATAAGAGTATGAATCGGAACGATTCTGCCTTTTCCTGATTTTGTTTTCACACCACCTTTAAAATACCAAAAAGTCGTATTCGTTTCCATTTTTGTATATGCCAAAATACGATAGCCACTATAGCACATAATCAAAATCATTTGTATAACGCTATCCTCTTTATGTTCCCACAAGATTTCTAATTCTTCATCGGTAAACGGTTCTCCACCTTCATCATTATCCGGAATAGGAATGTACAGATGTCTGGAATAATCCATTTCTATAATTTCGTATTTTATCATATAAGCATACATCTGATGAAACAGCGAGATAATTAACTCCAAAGACGCATGACCAAGAGAACAATGATTGATAACTTCCTGCAAATCTTTATACTTTATTTGTGCAACTTGTTTATCGTGAAGTGCCACAGCATTACGAAAAGCAGCTTTTGTAGCATCCCTAGAAGATTTTGAATAAACTTTCGAATGGTTCATTTCGTATTTTTCTTTATAAAAACTTTCAAATACTTCTTTAAATGTAGGAGTTCTATCAATAAATGTACCTGCAACTGTTTTTATTTTTCCATCTTTTTCTAAATGATATGCTGTTAGAAGTGCATAGGCATCTTCCCAAGTTTTGGTATAGCCGATAGCTTTTGGCGTAAACAACTTTCCGTTTGTATCATATTCTGATGGTGGATATACACCATATGGATTTCTTCGATTGTTTCCAAGAAAGCGAATTGAGCCATATCCATTTGGTAATTTCAATCTTCTTTTTCGTGTCATAAAAAAGCCCCCTATATGCACTTATTATTTAATAGTTAATAACACGTTAACAACAAATGCTTTAAAAGTCAAGTAAAATCAATGCTTTTTAAACAATAAAACTTAATAGTCCATTAAGTTCTTAGAACTATAACATTTTTTTAATCAACCTATAATTAATCGCTATGGCTTGTTTTCTTGACAAAAACAACACATAGTTATAAATTTAATATAAAATCATTCAAAGTTCTTACTTCTTTTCAGAAAGTATTACAATTTAAATAGAAAAATGTACACAATTTCTTTTTCTAAAAATCATCTTAACTTTGAATGTTACATAATATGTCGGAGGAAACAACTATGAATTATAACGGAATTGATTTCGATACTTATTTAAAAAATTATCCGGATAAAAAGGGTTACTTTGGAAAATATGGTGGTTCTTATGTATCACCGGAATTACAGGAAGCATTAGATGAAATTACAGAAGCATATTTCACTATCTGTAAATCCAGAAAATTTATCAGCGAGCTTAGAAGAATCCGTAAGGAATTTCAAGGAAGACCTACTCCAATTTCCTACTTGGAACGTTTATCCGGAAAGATTGGTAATGTACAGCTTTATGTAAAACGAGAAGATTTAAACCACACAGGTGCACATAAATTGAATCATTGTATGGGAGAAGTTCTTCTTGCAAAATATATGGGTAAGAAAAAAGTTATAGCAGAGACTGGTGCAGGTCAGCATGGTGTTGCACTTGCTACTGCTGCAGC
>JAFWXB010000251.1 GCA_017523185.1 Lachnospiraceae bacterium
TAATTTCTTGTACAAGATTTTCAATGAGTTCTTTGATATTGATATCCATCTTTCTTTCTCCTCTTAAAAATGTAATTATATATACTCAAAAGTAGATAATTATTCCTAAATTACGAAATACATTTTCTACTTTATGAATAGATTCTTATATATGTATCTAATTTTATCCTTTGTATTTTATGTGATAAATATAAAAATTTCAAGTATTTTATAATTTCTATTTCTTTTTTAATAAAAAATGCGTAACAGATATTAACGCTGTTACGCAATAAAAGACTAACTTTCTAATTGTTACTTCAAAGTATAGAATTTTTATAAAAAATTATATTGTCTGTCATGTACTGCACCAACTAATTCTGCAATATCATTTACTTGATATTTTTTCATATAGGCTTCAATGCCTTCAATTACTTTTTCTGTTGTTTTTGGATTCATAAAGTTCGCTGTTCCTACTGAAACTGCTGTTGCTCCTGCTAAAATCATTTCAATTGCATCTTCTGCTGTTGTAATACCACCCATTCCGATAATTGGTAATTTTACAGCTTGTGCTGTTTGATATACCATACGAACTGCTACGGGATGAATTGCAGGACCTGACATTCCACCCGTTTTATTTGCAAGCACAAAACAACGCTTATTAATATCAATTTTCATGCCTGTAATTGTATTAATTAAAGATAAACAATCTGCTCCACCTGTTTCTGCTGCTCTTGCCATTTCTGTAATATCTGTTACATTTGGGCTTAACTTCATAATAACAGGTTGTTTTGCAAGTCGTTTTACTTCCTTTGTAATTGCTTCTACTGCTTTTGGGTCTTGTCCAAACGCAATCCCACCTTCCTTTACATTCGGACAGGAAATGTTAATTTCCAACATATCTACCGGTTCATCTGCTAATCGTTCTACAACTTCACAATAATCCGATGTAGATTTTCCACAAACATTTACAATAATCTTTGTGTCATATTGCTTTAAAAATAGAATATCTCTTTTACAAAATAAATCAATTCCCGGATTTTGAAGTCCTACTGCATTTAACATACCACCATATACTTCTGCAATACGAGGTGTCTGGTTACCTGCCCATGGAATATTTGCAACACCTTTTGTTACAACTGCTCCCAATTTATTCAAATCTACAAATTGACTATATTCTTCTCCAGAACCAAATGTACCTGATGCTGTCATAACCGGATTTTTTAAAGTTACACCACAAAGATTTACACTGGTATTCATTATAATTCAACCTCCCTTGCATCAAATACAGGTCCTTCTTTACAAACACGTTTATTATTTACATTTGTATGATGGTCTTTTTCTTTGCTCTTGCATACACAAGCAAGGCAAGCACCAATTCCACAAGCCATACGTTCTTCCATAGAAATATAACATTGCATATTGTTTTCTTCTGCATATGTTTTTAGTGCACGAAGCATTGGAGTTGGCCCACATGCATAAATAACATCTGCTTCTAAAGCATTTGCTTTAATGGCATCAATAACTGTTCCTTTTGTGCCTGCACTTCCATCATCTGTGGAAACATATACATTTCCTAACTTTTCAAAATCTTCCATTAAGAAAAGCTCATCACGAAAACCAAGTATCATTTCTTTTTCACATTTTAACTCTTTTGCAAGTTGAAGCATTGGAGGAATCCCAATTCCACCGCCAATTAAAAATGCTTTCTTTTCACCTAATGTAAAGCCATTACCAAGTGGTCCTATAATTCCTACTTCTTCTCCTGCTTTCATTTGAGAAAACTGTTTTGTACCTGTATGTTCTCCTGTTACACGATATATAAGACGAAGTGTTCCTTTTTCTCTATCAATTTCACAAAGACTAATTGGTCTTGGCAAAATTTTTGTTTTATCGTTACAGTACATTGAAATAAACTGACCTGCTTTTGCATGTTTTGCAATTTCTTTTGTTTGAAGTGTCAAATCAAAAATATCCGTTGCAATTTCTTTTTGGCTTACTACAACTGCCCATTCTTCAAATTTTTCTGCCATAATTTGCACCTCCTTTTAAATAACTTTTCATATTTCATATACTACATTATAACTATAATTGATAAATACGAAAAATTGCACAAAAATATGTTTCATTTGTCTGCTATATAAAGACATTTATAATTATAATTCCAAATCTGTCTTTCTACTACGCACAAATTTGTACAATATTCTAAATTTACTCATTTATACATTATAATTTTTTAACATAAGTTCCACAAATAAAAAATCATATAAAACTTACTATCTTGCATTTAATGCACCGGAAATATCTGTTACCATATCAATAACAGCCTGACGAGAAGCATCTGCAAAGTTTTCTTCTGTAATTCCCATTGCTTTATACTGTTCTTGTTTATAAGCTGCAATAATACCACGAGATGAATTTACAATTGCACCTAAGCCATCTTCATTAAAGAAATGTACTAAATCCTTTCCTTGTCCACCTTGTGCACCATATCCCGGTACTAAAATAAAGCTCTTTGGCATTACTTTACGAAGCACTTTTCCCATTTCCGGATAAGTAGCTCCCACTACAGCTCCTACATAACTGTAAGAATCACCCATACAATCTGCTCCCCATTCTGCAACTTTTTCGCCAACCCATTCATATAATGGACGACCATCTATCAATCTGTCTTGAAATTCACCGGAAGATGGATTGGAAGTTTTTACAAGAATGAAAATACCTTTCTTTTCTTCTTTACATACATTCACAAATGGTTTAATTCCATCTGTTCCAAGATATGGGTTTACAGTTGCAAAATCTTCATTAAAAGTTGCATAAGATTTGCTTCCGATTTTTACTTTTCCAAGATGACCTACTGCATACGCTTCTGATGTAGAACCAATATCGCCACGTTTTACGTCACCAATTACAACTAAATCTTTTGCATGACAATAATCAACTGTTTTTTGATATGCCTTTACACCTTCTACACCAAACTGTTCATACATTGCAATTTGTGGTTTTACTGCCGGAATTAAATCATATGTTGCATCTACAATAGCTTTATTAAATTGCCAAATTGCTTCTGCTGCACCTTCCGGTGTTTCTCCAAATTCTGCAAATGCTTTCTCTTGAATATGTTTTGGAATATAAGAAAGCATTGGGTCTAAACCTACTACGATAGGTGCATTTGTTTTTTTAATTTTGTCTA
>JAFWXB010000252.1 GCA_017523185.1 Lachnospiraceae bacterium
CACACCATAACTGGCGAGTAATGATAAAATAGGAGGTGCCATATGTACGCAATTATAGCAACAGGTGGTAAACAGTACAAAGTATCTGAAGGCGATATCATTACCATTGAAAAGCTTGGTGTTGAAGCTGGTGAAAAAGTTACTTTTGAACAGGTTTTAGCAGTATCCGGAGATGAAATGAAAGTTGGAAATCCAACAGTTGAAGGAGCAAGTGTAGAAGCTTCTGTAGTAAAAGAAGGCAGAGGTAAAAAAGTAATCGTATACAAATACAAGAGAAAAACCGGTTACCACAAAAAGAACGGTCACAGACAGGCGTTCACACAGGTTAAGATTGAAAAAATTAACGCTTAATTATAAGGAATTGTTATGATACAAATAACGATTTATCAAAACCAAAATCAGGAAAATGTCGGCTTTTTATGTAGTGGACATGCTGGTTATGCCGAAAGTGGACAGGATATTGTGTGTGCAGGTGTTTCCACACTTGTAATTAATACGATTAATTCAATTGAGATGTTTACTTCAAGTAAATATACATTGGATATGGAAGAAGAAACAGGCATGATTGATTTTGAGTTCGCAGATGAAGAAATCGGTCATGATGCAGCATTATTAATGGATTCCATGATTTTGGGATTACAAGGAATACAACGTAACTATGGGAATGAATATATCATTCTAGAATTCAAGGAGGTGTAAGACATGTTAAATTTGAACCTTCAGTTTTTTGCTCATAAAAAGGGAGTTGGTTCTACAAAGAACGGTCGTGATTCCGAATCAAAGAGATTAGGAGCAAAAAGAGCAGACGGACAGTTCGTAAAAGCTGGTAATATCCTTTACAGACAAAGAGGAACAAAGATTCATCCAGGTACTAACGTAGGTATTGGTGGAGATGATACTTTATTCGCTAAAGTAGATGGTATTTTAAGATTTGAAAGACTTGGCAGAGATAGAAAACAGGCATCTGTTTATCCAGTAGTCAACGAATAAGAATTAGAAGAAACCCCGACTTTCATTAGCCGGGGTTTTTATGTATAAAAAAGGAGAATATTTTATGTTTGCAGACCGTGCAAAAATTATTATAAAATCCGGAAAAGGTGGCGATGGACATGTGTCTTTTCGTCGCGAAAAATATGTACCAAATGGTGGACCTGATGGTGGTGATGGTGGAAAAGGTGGAGATGTTATTTTCGTTGTAGACGAAGGCTTGAATACACTTACAGATTATCGTCACAAACGCAAATTTTATGCTGAACCGGGACAGGAAGGTGGCAAAAAAAACTGTCATGGAAAAAACGGAGAAGACCTTATTTTAAAAGTTCCGGAAGGTACTGTGATTAAAGATGCAGTTTCTGACAAAGTGATTGCAGATATGTCAGGAGAAAATAAAAGAGTTGTTGTACTTCGAGGTGGAAAAGGTGGGCTTGGAAATCAGCATTTTGCAACAGCTACCATGCAAGCACCAAAATACGCACAACCTGGGCAGGAAGCCATTGAAATTGAGGTTAAATTAGAATTAAAAGTGATTGCAGATGTTGGACTTGTTGGTTTTCCAAATGTTGGTAAGTCTACATTTTTATCACGCGTAACAAATGCACAACCTAAGATTGCCAATTATCATTTTACTACATTGCATCCAAATTTAGGTGTGGTAGATATGGAAGAAGGGTTTGGATTTGTAATTGCTGATATTCCGGGACTTATTGAAGGTGCCTCCGAAGGGATTGGCTTAGGACATGAATTTTTACGTCATATTGAACGTACAAAAGTTATGATTCATATTGTAGATGCAGCAGGAGTAGAAGGACGTGACCCAATTGCTGATATTCATGCAATCAATAAAGAATTAGAAGCCTACAATCCGGAATTATTAGAAAAACCACAAGTGATTGCAGCAAATAAAATCGATGCCATTTATGGTGATGAAAACGAAATTATTACTTCTTTACGCAATGAATTTGAAGAAAAAGAAGGCATTAAGGTATTTCCGATTTCGGCAGTAAGTGGAAAAGGTTTAAAAGAACTTTTATATCATGTAAAAGAACTTTTAGAAACTTGTCCAAAAGAAATTACGATTTATGAATCGGAATATGACCCATCCTTTATGTCAATTATTGATGAACCATATACAATAGAAATTGCATCAGATGGTGCATATGTAGTAGAAGGACCAAAGATTGACAAAATGTTAGGATATACAAATTTAGAATCGGAAAAAGGATTTTTATTCTTCCAAAATTTCTTAAAAGAACAAGGAATTTTAGAAGAATTGGAAAAGAAAGGAATCAAAGAAGGCGATACTGTTCGTATGTATGGCAATGAATTTGATTATTATAAATAAGGAGGACGGTATGACATTAACAAGTAAACAACGTGCCTATTTAGGCAGTCTTGCAAGCACAATGAATCCGATTTTCCAGATAGGAAAAGCTTCTTTAACACCGGAAATTATTAGTGCTTTAGATGATGCATTAGAAAAAAGAGAATTGATTAAAGTATCCGTATTAAAAAATTGTATTGATGACCCAAGAGAAATCGCAGAAGTTATTGCAGAACGTACACATAGTCATGTGGTAAAAGTCATTGGCAAAAAAATGATTTTCTTCCGTCAAGCAAAGAAAAATACAAAATATAATCTTCCGGATTAAAAATAGATACTTTAAAATTTGTGTACTTTATATAGAAATTAAAAACAGAATAAATATTTTTAGAAAGGTACAAAAATTGTTAATATGAAAATAGGTCTTTTAGGAGGGTCGTTTGACCCAATTCACAATGGTCATTTATATATGGCAAAAAAAGCGTATGAACAATACAACTTAGATGAAGTTTGGCTTATTCCAAACGGTCATGCACCACATAAAGACGAAGATAAGATGGCAGATGCGTTTCATCGTCTTGCCATGTGTAACATTGCAGCAGAACATTTTTCTTATTTAAAAGTCTGTGATATTGAAGTTAAATCCGAACAATCGAGTTATACCTATCTCACTATACAAAAACTTACAAATAGGTATCCACAACACGAATTTTATTTCATTATGGGAGCAGATTCGTTGGATTATTTTGAAAAATGGAAAAATCCACATATTATCAGCAGTTTATGTAAGATTTTAGTCATAAATCGTGATGAATTTACGGAATCCGATTTGCAACAAAAAATTCAACATATCAATCAATTGTTTCCGGCAGATATTTTTGTTGTACATTGTAAAAAAATGGATATTTCTTCTACGGAAATTCGTAAAAGTATAGAAGAAAATGAAGAATACAAAGATTCTCCACTTGATTACATTTTGCCGGAAGTTCGTAATTATATCAATAATCACAACTTGTATCAGTAAAACAAAAATGAAAATCAGGAGCGATAAAACATTATGCAGATGATAATAGAACTTCAAAAAAAATTAAAAAAAGCTTTGGATAAATCGCGTTTTGAACATACAATGGGTGTTATGTATACAGCAGGCTGTATGGCAATGGCTTTTGAATATTCGGTAGAAAAAGCAATGCTTGCAGGATTATTGCATGATTGTGCCAAATGTATTTCAAACGAAGAAAAAATAAATTTATGTAAAAAATATGATGTACTCATTACATCTGCTGAATGGGAAAGTCCTTGTTTATTACACGCAAAAGCAGGTGCAATTTTAGCAGAAGAACTATATGGCATCAAAGACCCTGAAATACTTCATGCAATAAAAGTGCATACAACAGGCGAACCGGATATGAGTTTGCTTGATAAAATTATTTATATAGCAGACTATATTGAACCGGGACGCGACAAAGCACCACGTTTGGAATATATTCGTAAACTCGCATACCAAGATATCAATCTTTGTATGTCAGAAATTTTATATGATACAATGTGCTATTTAAATAGTAAAAAAGGTATTATTGACCCAACAACGGAATTGACCTATCGTTTTTATGAACAATATAGAACGGAAGTATAAAAGAATAAATTTTGGAAAGGAATTGTATTTATATATGGAAATGTTAGAAATTGTAAAACAAGCAGTCAAGGCATTAGAAGATAAGAAAGCAGAAGATGTTAAGGTTATTGATATTCGTGAAGTATCTTCCATTGCAGACTATTTTATTATTGCAAATGGTTCTAACCAAAATCAATTACAAGCTATGCAAGATGCAGTAGACGAAGCCATTTATAAAGCAGGACTTCAAGCAAAACAAATCGAAGGAAATAACAATTCTACATGGATTTTAATTGATTACAATGACATTATTGTGCATTTATTTTCCAAAGAAGATAGATTATTTTATGATTTAGAACGTATTTGGAAAGATGGAAAAATCGTCGATATTGCAGATTTATAGAAAATTTCAAAATAAGCAAAGAAAAGCAACCAATAAGTGAAAGAAAATACCATTGGTTGCTTTTGTAAGATGATTATAAAAGTTTCTTATATTGAATTTAACCAATCAACAAAATCCCCCACTTCAAATGCGTAAACATTCCGTAGAGGGGGATTTTGTTGTGTTAAATGGAATTTACAAGCTCTAGCTGACAAGCGAATGTGGATTACCAATATCCATTTGAAGTTTAGAAGAAACGAAATACACCAAATACTTTTCCGAGAATTTCGCAATCATTTACAAAAATTGGTTCCATAGTATCATTCTGTGGTTGAAGACGAATCTGTTCCCCTTCTTTGTAGAAAGTTTTAACAGTTACTTCATCATTTACCATAGCTACAACAATTTCGCCATTTTCTGCAACTGATTGTTTTTCTACTAAAATATTATCCCCATTAAAAATGCCTGCATTTATCATGCTATCACCTTTTACTTTTAACATAAACGCTTCGTTATTTGGGATATATTCCATCGGAATTGGGAAATATGTTTCTATATTTTCTACTACAAGAATTGGTTCTCCTGCTGCTACACGACCTACAAGTGGAATATTTACAATTTCACGACGTGTTAAGTTAAAATTATCATCCATAATTTCAATTGCACGAGGTTTGGTTGGGTCACGACGAATATATCCGTTTTTTTCAAGAGTCTCCAAATGTGCATGAACAGATGAAGTAGATTTTAACTTTACTGCTTCACAAATATCGCGTACAGTTGGTGGATATCCCTTATTTAACAATTCATGTTTGATATATTCCAAAATTTCTTTCTGTTTTTCCGATATTCTTCCATATGCCATAACAATTTCCTCCAAGTATGATAAAATAGTTTTTTACGATATACATATTAAAAAAGTAGTTTTTATACTGCTAATTAGTGAAATCTAATGAGGAGTCTATTTTTTTATAGTATATCATAACTTTTTAATAAAACGATTTTATACCATCATAATAATTTTTATTATTTTTATCATATCATAGGATAGTGAAAAAATCAAATAGTTTTCGAACAGGCTTTCGGAAAAACGTTTATATAATGTGAATTCTATAAATATTAAGAAACATTTTATTTTTGATAAAAAGTGATTATTTTAAAGCAATGTATTTTATTTTTATACACAATTTTACAACCTATTTTTTATTATCGAACTGACTTTAATATAAAAATGATATATAATATATTCTAGCCCATAAGTTTTTTCATATCTTCTTCCGGTGTTGTAATTGGAGCAATATTGTATTTTTCTACTAAAAATTGTAATACATTTGGTGAAAGAAATGCAGGAAGTGATGGTCCAAGTAATATATTTTTAATACCCAAATGTAACAATGTTAATAAAATACAAACAGCTTTTTGTTCATACCAAGAAAGAACCATAGATAATGGCAATTCATTAACATCACATTCAAATGCTTTAGAAAGTGTCACAGCCACTTTAATTGCACTATATGCGTCATTGCATTGACCCATATCCATAATGCGAGGAAAATCGCCAATTGTGCCTAAATCAAGGTCATGGAAACGATATTTTCCACAAGCAAGTGTTAAAATAAGACTATCCTTTGGAGTTTGTTTTACAAATTCGGTATAGTAGTTTCTGCCTGTTTTTGCACCATCACAACCACCTACAAGAAAGAAGTGTTTGATTGTACCAAGTTTTACAGCTTCTATGATTTTATCAGCCACCGATAATACGGTATGATGTCCAAATCCTGTTAGAACAGAAGTTCCACCATTTAAGCCTGTAAAATGTTTATCTTCGTCATAACCACCAAGTTCAAGTGCTTTTTCAATAATAGGAGAAAAGTCTTTTTCTTTTCCAATA
>JAFWXB010000253.1 GCA_017523185.1 Lachnospiraceae bacterium
AGGTACTGTAGAATTAGCTCCAGGCTCATGTACATTCTTTGTACTTTAATTTGCTATAATATAAAAATGCTGACTATTAAGAATAATTTTCTTAGTAATCAGCATTTTTTCTTTATAATAGTTTCAATAAATCACATCAAAAAAAACTTGCTTATATTACACAATTACAGCCTATTCATTACAAGATTCCCACTTCCACTCTAAATCAACAAGTTTTGCTTCGTACCTTTGGACCCATGCTTCAAATGTTAATTCTGCACCACAATTTGGGCATTTATAAATTTTTCCAACTTCAAAGTCATCAATCGTACAAAGTGGTTCATCATAAAATTCTTCGTCACATTCTTCGCAATAATCAAGTGCATTACTTTCTGCATAAACTTCTCGAATATGCAATACTTTATCTTTATACTGATATTCTAAAAATAACGCATCTCCACAATTGTTAAAGGTACAATAATGTTCTGCAAAACAATCTGCTTCAGGTGCTCTTTTTAAAAATTCTAACAATAATTCTGTTACCTGCTCGCCCTGTTCATATCTACGAAATAATGGTTCTTGGCCGATTCCAATATTGAAAAAACCACATTCTTCTCTAATGTCTTCAAATGACAATTCGATTTCTTCATCATACAGATATTCCGGCATAATTTCGTTAAATGTTTCTACAAATATTTTTGCATCTTCTTCATTTTTTACAGTTACATTAATAACATCATATGTGCACCCCATAGTTTCCCCCTTTTTATAAATAATTAATCTCTAGTAATACTCTCCATAATCTTTCTGGAAACATAAACACCACTTGCAGATGCATGAGATAAAGAATGTGTTACACCACTACCATCACCGATAATATATAAGCCTTTATATTTGCTTTCTAAATTTTCATCAACTTCTACTTCCATATTGTAGAATTTTACTTCTACACCATAAAGAAGTGTATCGTCATTTGCTGTTCCAGGTGCTATTTTATCCAATGCATAAATCATTTCAATAATACCATCTAAAATACGTTTTGGAAGTACAAGACTTAAATCTCCCGGCGTTGCAGCAAGTGTAGGACGCACAATGCCTTCTTCAATACGTTTTACATTACTTCTTCGACCACGCACCAAATCACCAAATCGCTGTACAATCACGCCTCCACCTAACATATTTGACAAACGGGCAATACTTTCACCATATCCATTACTATCTTTAAATGGTTCTGAAAAATGTTTTGCTACTAAAAGTGCAAAGTTTGTATTTTCTGTATGTTTTTCAGGGTCTTCATAACTATGTCCGTTTACGGTTACAATACCATTTGTATTTTCGTTTACAACTGCACCATATGGATTCATACAAAATGTACGCACTTTATCTTCAAATTTTTCTGTACGATATACAATTTTACTTTCGTATAATTCATCTGTAAGATGAGAAAAAATAACTGCCGGAAGTTCCACACGCACACCAATATCGACTCTGTTCGACTTTGTTGGAATATCCAAATCCTTGCAGACTGTCTCCATCCACTTACTTCCAATTCGACCTACGGAAGCTACACATTTATCACACTCGTAAACTTCGCCTTTACAATGTACCAAATATTGATTACCTTTTACTTCTAATTTTTCAACCGGTGCATCAAAATAAAAATCTACTTTTTCTTTTAAATCATTATATAAGTTTTCAAGTACCACATAATTGATATCTGTACCTAAATGACGAACAGAAGCATTTAATAACTGTAACTTATTTTGCAAGCAAATCTTATTAAATTTTGTTCCGGCAGTTGAATACATTTTTGTACCTTCTCCACCATATGCCATATTGATATCATCTACATATTTCATCAATTCTAAGGCTTTTGTTTTTCCAATATATTCATACAAAGTACCACCAAAGTCATTAGTAATATTGTATTTTCCATCGGAAAATGCTCCTGCTCCACCAAAACCACTCATAATGCCACAGCTTTTACATTTGATACAAGATTTCACTTTTTCTCCGTCAATCGGACACTTTCTTTTGTCTAAGGCATGACCTGCTTCAAAAACTCCAATTTTTAAATCAGTACTTTTTTTTGCTAATTCATAAGCTGCAAAAATTCCCCCCGGTCCAGCACCAATAATAATGACATCATACTTCATATAGTTTTCCTCCTGCCTGATTTTTTATATGTTAATATGAATTTATAAAAATCAATCTATAAATGAAAAAATATTAAAAATTGTATAAAAATATTTTCTAATTATTTCTCATATAATTATTATATATCATAACTTAGACAAGAGCAAACATTTAAACAAAACAACAATTATTTCCAATACTATAACCTATTACACTCTTTTATCATTTTTTTATGCATGAAAAACATCAAAACTAAAATCCCTAATAAATATATCGGAAATAGTGTAATACTAATAGAATCTGCAATTACTCCAAATAAAGGTGGCATCACAATATTTCCCATATATGCACTTGCCATTTGTACGCCAATAATCACTTGTGATTTATCTGCTCCAAAATTCTCCGGTGTAGAGTGAATCACACATGGATAAATTGGTGCACACCCCAAACCAATCAAAATCAATCCTGCTAAGGACACCATTTCTCCCATTGGAAGTAACATTGCAAAAATTCCAACAGCTACAATCCCCTGTCCTAATCGAATTAATTGTGTATCATTTAATTTCATGGTAAGAAAACCATTCAATGCACGTCCTATTGTAATACCTATAAAGAAAATACTTGCAAAAAAAGTAGCAGTTTCACTATCTATGCCTTTATGAAGTACCAAGTAAGAACTCGCCCAAAGTCCTGCTGTTTGTTCTAATGCACAGTAACAGAAAAAAGTTATCATAATTTCTTTTACCCCTGCAATTTTTATAATTTGACCAAGTGATAAGGTATTGTCTTGGGTTTTGTTCTGTTCTTGTGCATAATGCTTTTCTTCATAATCTCTATTTGAAATCAGATTTCTTTTTTCTTTGGTATATTCCTTTTGATTTAAACTCTTTTCTTTTTGAGAATCTTTATGTTCCAGTTGTTTTTTCTCTATTTGTGTGTTTTGTTTCGTCCATAATGGAATACTCAAAAGTAAAATAGCTGTAAGCACTACTTGCAATAATCCAATCACACGATATCCACTAGTCCAATGTCCACCACTTGCCAATATGTATCCCATAATATATGGACCAACAGAAGCACCTACGCCCCACATACAATGCAACCAACTCATATGACGACTTGCATAATGCAATGCCACATAATTATTCAGACTAGCATCTACACTACCTGCTCCTAATCCATATGGAATTGCCCAAAGACATAACATAAAAAAAGAATTACTCATAGAAAAACCAAAGAGTGCAATCGCTGTCATACCAACACTAAGTGCTGTCACTTTTCCAGTACCTAATGTACGTGTCAGCTTGTCACTCATTAAAGAGGATACAACTGTTCCAGCAGAAATAATCATAAAAATAATTCCAGCATACGAAACAGAAGTTTCCAATTCTACATAGATATTAGGCCATGCAGAACCAAGTAATGCATCCGGAAGCCCTAAACTGATAAAGGAAAGATAAATAATAATTAATAATAAATGGGTCATAATTTTTTACTCCTTACTTTACTCTGTTAATAATTTAACAAATGAACATTCCCACTATTATTTATCAAAAAACATAAAAAAGCAAGACTTTTTTCTAATAAAAAATCCTGCTTTTTCATATTTCTGTTTTCATTATACACTTAAGAATCTACTTCAATATCTAAAATATCAAAATCAATCCCTTTTGTATTTGCAAAATCCATAAATAATCGTTTGATTTTATCTTTATTTTTGTTAATCAATAATGCAACAACTTCATCTTTTGTTTCTTGTGGTAATGCATTTACGGTTGTTTTTATAATAGAAGGTGGCATTTTGGCAACACCGGAAAGCAATTTTGCAACTGTATTATCACTTTCTTTTAATTTGTCGCCTACCAAAGGTAACATTTTGACTGCAAGTTCGCCATAATCAATATTGTCTAACTTTAATCTGATTTCCATAAGAAGTTCCTTTCTTGCTTGTTTTTAAGATAGGTTTGATACTATATATCATATAATTGTTATATTTTGATTATTTTACCACATTTTTTCTATATAAAAAAGATATCTTCCATAACCAGAAAATATCTTTTTATATTTTCAATCATTTTTATTTACAACTTTTATGTAAACCAAATTCTATAATTTTATTCAATTTCTTTAAATTCAATACTATATCCTTGTTCTTCTACAACATCTGTGTTCACAAGTGTATAAATAATATTTTTTGCATTTTCAAATGCTTTATCTAAAATACCACTTTCAAGTGCACGTTCCTCCATCGCCTGCTTGCTTACTGCATCAAACTGTCTAACATCTTCAACTTTTACAGGATTAAATAAACCATCTTTTTCATCAAGTGTCTCAACACTATTTTCATCAATTTCATGTGTAAATATTTTAGGTTTTGGCATATATATAACAATTTCTTTATTTTCATTATTAATTTCAATAATGATTTCATCTATATTTATACCAGCATTTATAATTCCATTCCACTTAGCAATAAATGATTTTTCTGTAATTCCAATATCTATACCAAATAATTGTTTAGCATCTGTAAATTTTCCTGCATCTGTATATAAATATTCGATTGTAACTAGAGTGTGTTTGAAAATTAGCATGTTATGGTCACTTTAACCAAATAAGTATAGAGGCAAGACATAAAAATCCCAAATAAGTGCAAGCAAGTTTGTCATATCGCGTAGCAATTCTTCGATAACACTTTAATTTTAA
>JAFWXB010000254.1 GCA_017523185.1 Lachnospiraceae bacterium
ATAGCTCATCTTTATTTTTCTGTTCTGATTTAAAAAAATTTATATGTATCTTAGTTTTTAATTTTTGCGTTTTTTACATTTCAAGTATTTATTTTTATAATGTTATTATCAACAAAAAGTTAAATTTACTTTGTGAAAAGAGGGTGAGGCAATATGCCTGGTTATTGGGGCATAATGAAAAGTTCAATAACAGCGACCATTGTTGCGACTGAAAACCAATGGGGTGACAACACCAAAGTTGAATAATGATAAGACATATAAATTATGAAATGGAGATATGTTTATGAGAACAGAAAAGAAAAAATTATTAAGTATTCTTTTAGCTGCAATTACTGTTTTAACAAGCGTATTTACATCATTTACCGTTCAGGCAGCATCATGGCCAAGTTTTAATAGTAGTAAACCAATTAAGGTATATACGATTAGTACAGGGAATAACACAACAGCCTATTCGAATAGTGATTTAAAGACCAAGATAGGAACCATTTATGCGAGTGATGAGTTATTTGTTCAATCAATTGGACAAAATAGTGCAGGAAAATGGTATTGTAAACTCACATATCCAACATCTAAGGGTAGAAAAACAGCATGGATTCCATTAAGTGTTATTACAAGTGCAACATCACCAGGAGAGAAAGGTACTGCTTCAGTTGGAATTACGACATATCGTAGAGCTTCTTCTTCAAATAAAGCAGGTTCTATTTCAAAGGGAGATATTGTATATAAATTAGCAGAATCCGGTTCGTATGTACAGGTTTTATATAATATTGGTTCTACAAGTAATCCGTCTGGTTGGAGAATGGCATGGGTTAAAAAAACTGATTTTACTAAATCAGTAAAAGTTTCTCAAGGAAGTCAAAACACAAACAGTAGTGATATTGCAGGTATGACAGATGTTACTGCATATTTTGCAGGAAAAACCGTTACACTTCAATCCGTACAGAATGGAAAATATATGTGTGCGGATAAAGATTATAGTAATACACCAATTTTTTGTAATCGTAATAGTGCATCGACATGGGAAACATTTACAGTATCTTCTTTAACATCAGATGGTTGGGTTGGTTTAAAAGCTTTAAGTAATAACAAGTATTTGAGTGCTTCTAATGATATTACTGATACACCTGTCAGAGCTTGTGCAGATAATCTTTTATCTTGGGAATGTTTTCGTATTTATTTAAAAGGAAATGATTTTTATATTAAGGCACAGGTTAATAATAAATGGTTATGTGTTCGTGTAGATAAAGAAAATGCACCTGTTCAATCATATGCAAGTGCACCATCCACATGGGAACGTTTTAATATTCGTTTTAATGGACAGGAACAATATGTTTCAGCAACAGAAATTATTAAAACTGCAATAGAAAATTCTATTGTTGCAAATACAAACGCATATAAAGCTTTATTAGATATTAATACGAAATATGCAAGTCAATTAACTTCCAGTAATGAAAAAGGAACAGTAGTTTTTATGTTTGAGGGAGTAGGGAATAATTCTTCTACTTCAAAAAGAACGAATGCAATGTGTGTGTTAGTGAGAAATGGTGATATTATTTATGTAAATCGTAATAGTTCCACAATTCCGGATTACCCATTTAATCCTGCAAAAAATGAAGGAACAGCTATGCCAACTATTCGTTCAGGAATTTATAATTTTACTACTGTTAATCACAGAGGAAAATATGCAGCATTAAATGTTACGAATGCTTCTGTTGTAAGATTTAAAAATAAAAATTCATTTTCTAATAGTACATCAACAGCAATTAATGTTCATCGTCGTGATTCAGATAATATTGCAGCTTCTAATGCAAATTGGGTTAATTCAGCGGGATGTCTTTTAATAGGAAAATCTGGGAAAAGTAATACATCAGAGTATGCTCATTTTATTCAGGCATTAGGTATTGTATCTGGAAATGCTAGGGGCGACGCAAAGAAATCAAATAATGTTTCAGGAAAAATTGTAGTTGACCGTACCTATGCTTACAGTTATTTATCAGGAGTTGGTTATTCTGATAAAGCAATCAGTACAATTCGTTAAAAAATGTAGTAAAATAAACAATTTTCTATTGTATGTATGAGAACATTTATATTAGGTGGAGATTGAAAAATCCCACCTAATAAGTTATAAAGTGGACTATGTTATGAGGAATAGGAATTTTAAGAGTTTAATTTATAAAAGTGAATAATGCATGAAATTAGAAATGGGTTGTGTATAAATTTTTTATACATAACTCATTTTTTAATTTTTGCGTAAATGAAACTTAATAAAAAATATAGTACTATATATATACGAGAGTATAACGTATTTATAGCATAGCAGGAGGCAAATATTATGAGTAAAAAAGTGAGCAATACAAGTGGAAAAATTATTGTAAGATTATTAGTAAAAGATTTTGAAGAATGTACTTACAAAACTGTAGAAAATCCATTATTGGCAAATAAAGAAAATGCAAAGTTACAGTTTTTTTTATTGACCGATAAGGAAGAGTATTATTTATTTGAACAGCGTTTTAGCAAGGGAGTATATGTATATTTTAAAAATGGAGTGTGGTTATCTCAAATTGGAAAATATAAAAGTTGGAATAGAAATACCTGTTTAGATAAGGTAATAGAAGAACAACTTCCACGATATACAAAATATATTATGAAGGAAGTAGCATAATATTGATTAATAGAAATAAAAAAGATTATTAGTTCCATTAAAAAATATTTTGTAGGATAAAGTGTTGATTTGATTGTAGTTCGTAGGCAATTTATAAGTGTTCCAAATAAAATTTTTTTAGGATTAAAACAATTGTGATAAGATAAAAATTATTATATAATGAATATATTATTTTAGTGTATACGAAAGAGAGGGAGTAATGAAAGTATCCAAAGTAGATCATATAATTTCTGCCGTTGGAGAAAATGAGCAAAAAGTAAACGGTATGTTGTATCATTTTCCTAATGCTAGTGGAAATGGAGTAAAACAATTAAAACAACATGTACAGGAAGTAAGTAAAAAAGCACAGAATTTGTATAGTATATTCGTACCAGTACAAAAGATTGAAAAAGAAAAAAAGATTTATATGGAAAATTAACAGGAGATTTTAAAGAACTGATAAAAACAGTAGTTCTCCAAAATTGGAATCCGAATAAGGAAATACATCAACTTATAGAGAAACAGTTACAAGAACTGAAAAACTATAAAGTAAAAAATACATATGATTTTGGAAAATTAGATGCAGAAATTATTACAAAAGATTTTGTTGTTTTGTCTTTACGTGCAAGTTTAAAGCGAGATATTAAAACGGAGAGTGGGGAAAAAATTTTTGCACTTGATATTGTAGCAAAACTGTTATATGCATTTTCACAAGGACCGTGTTATCAAAAAGCACTTTTAGATATTCCGAATGAACATTTAAGAGCACTTTTTAAGTTGATAAATGAAGATTATGGAAAAACAAAACAGATTAACGATATTGTAAGGTCAATAGAACAACAATCTGTAAAAGTACAATATAATGCAGAAACAAATAGACTTCAGCTTGCAAATGCAGACCACCATAAGAAAAAGTGGATTTTTGAATTTATGAAAGATTATGCTGGTGCAACAGAAGATATTCGTAAAAAAATGTTACGACATATGCGAGCATTGATTTTGTTATTTTATTGTGGGGCTAATAAATATGAAGATGCTGAAAATGGTGGAGTTTTAGAATGGAGTTTTGAAACATTACAGGAAGATGTTTCTGTTAACTTTGCTGATGTTATAGGCTTAATATCACAAAAAGAAGAAGCAAAAGAGGATAAGGCAAAAAGAAAAGAATTGACATCGGAAATTAAGAGAATATTGAGAAATACCATTATTCAGAGATATCGTGAAGCCGTTGCAGTGAAAGGAATTACAGAGGCAGATAAATTTTGGAT
>JAFWXB010000255.1 GCA_017523185.1 Lachnospiraceae bacterium
CATACCTGTCCAAAATAAAATCTCTGCCATCAGATAATTTTCTGTTCCAACTTCCAAAGTTGAAATGAACGTATCATATTCTTCTTTTGTCCAAAACTCCATTCTATCAGCATCAGATTTTCCCATTTTTCTTACTTTTTTACATGGATTATTCTCTAAATTGTAAATTTTCTGTGCGTGATTGAACAATGCTGTTATTTGGTTCTGTATCATACGTTCATAAGTTTTACTGAAATTCTTTTCGTGAATGATATTCTGCCATTGAATAATATCTGCCGGAACAATCTCATTCATCTTTCGGTTTGCAAAATATGGAAGAATATGTGCTGCTATCATCTGTTTCTTATTTCTAACAGAATTTTCTTTCAACTCATTTTTCTTATCTTCAAAGTAGATATCCACAAAACTGCCAAGTTCCATGTTCATATCCGCATTGGCTTTTCGCTTAAACTCTGTTTCATAGGCTAATGCCTCTTTTTTGGTACGAAATCCTCGTTTTAATTTCTGCTTTTTCTCGCCTGTCCAATCAACATATCGGAATATCACATACCAAGTTCCCTGCTTTTTGTCTTTATAAACTGACATCATTTCTCCTTTCTTACATCGCTATGTGTGGGCAACCATAAAATTTTGTTTCCCAATAAGGTCTTGGAATTTTTCCTGCTAATACAGTATAACCATCTGCTTCTAATGCCTTATTCAGTTCACGAAGTATCTGATATGCTTTACTCTTGGAAACATCAAGTTCTTCCATCACATCATGCACATCCATCATATACTTTTTAGTCATATATATGCTCTCCTTTCCATTCACAAATGTGAATTATGTTGTATTTCTACAATAATTCACATTTGTGAATTTGTCAACTATTTTGCGAATTTCATAGTAAATTTTTTTGTATTTGAACTTATTCTTTTTTTTCATTTACATTTGTGCTATGATTATTTCACAAATAATTCTTGAAATTGGAGTGTGAAATGCTATGGTTGGAAAAAAAATACGAGCATATCGTGAATTTATGGGACTAAGTCAAGTTCAGTTGGCAGAATCATCCGGAATTAATGTAGGAACAATACGAAAATATGAATTAGGTATCCGCAATCCAAAACCACAACAATTAGAAAAAATCGCCAAAGCTCTACACTTAAATTATAGTGTCTTTTTAGATTTTAATATTGAAACTGTAGGAGATGTATTTTCGCTTTTATTTGCAATTGATAAGGCTGTTGATTTATCCCTTTCCATTATTCCTTCTGATAATGGAGATTCTGATATGGTTGCTCTTACTTTTAAAAATGAACATCTTCAAGATACTCTAAAAAAGTGGTGTAAATTTAAAAATACTTATGCTGAAGATAGAGATTTTGAAGAAGAACAACGCCTTATCCTTGAACTTGAAAAGGAAGGTTTTCCAGAAGCTAAAGAATTTAAAAAACAAATAGCAAGATTAGATGAGCTCTATGAATATTGGAAACTTCATACTATGGGAGCATTGTTAAGCTCTCATATAGTTGTAACAAAAGAAACAAAAGAATTTGAAGCAAAATTTACTTCTTCATCGGACTTTGTAAATCCAAATTAAAAACCATATTTTCAATTTTGTTATCAAACTGTTATCATAGATAGCCGATAGAACTAAAATTCCATCGGCTGTTTTTCTTTTTATTCGCTATTTATTTTACTATTTTTAGGCATGAAAAAACCCCGAAAACTTGCGTTCTCGGGGTAAAATTCATCTTATATTGTGATAACAATAGTCGAAATTATTCTACGATTGTAGCAACACGGCCTGAACCTACTGTTCTACCACCTTCACGACTTTAGCCATTCGTTTTTTGTAGTAATTACTATTATAAATCCTTGATTTTATTCATTTTTTCTTTATCAAATACCATATTATTTTTATTTGTCAAATAAAATGGTATCATTATGGTATCACAATAACTTTCGATACTGTTTCCCTTTCGTGCTTCCACTACTCTCAATTAAATCCTGTTCTACCATATCTTTTAACAATTCTTTTATTCGTGACTCTTTCACATCTACCACATTTTCAAATTCCGATGCTTTATACCATACATCAGGCTGCATAGCATTTAAAATAAGTGTATATTTTTCCTGTGTTTTTTTCGTCACCTTTTTTTCGCCACTTTTTTTCGCCACCTTTTTTTCGCCACTTTTTTTCGCCGCTTTTTTTTCAAATAAAAGTGTTAAAACTGTTCTATCCGGATCAAATCGTTCTTCAATGATAGGTTCTTTCCAACCTTCATCTTCCCACACATTAAAAATATTCGGAACTCCACTTCCTGCACGTTCACCGATATTAATCAGATTAAACATTTTCATAAGTGCTTTATTTCTTGGGTCAGATTCGCCACCTAAACGCATTTGCTTTTTACCAGTTCTAATATATCCCGGATTGGCAAAAGTCAGCTTATCCTGTTCTTTATTAATCACAATTCCTCGCAATCCATGATAATCTGCATTTATCAAACAATTTGCTAATGCTTCTCTTAATGCTTTATGAACCGGTGTATCATCAATACGGTCTCCACCCAACAATTTAAATGGAACTTTCACATCTTTAATTATTTTATTGTAAACTCTAAAATAAAAGTCACAAAGATTACCAGACCATTCACCGGAACTTGACTGTAACCGATCTGTCCATCGGATTGTTGGGTCTAACACTTCTCTATAGTCCAAAAAATATTCCGGAAAATGACGCACTATATTATATTCATCCCCAAACATCAACATACCTGCTGCTGTTGGATGCAACTGCTTGTCTTCTGAAGAAATCGCCGCTGCACCAATACTTCTCAAATATTCATGGTCATTCAGACGATGAAATGGATGTCCTTCTTTTAATGTTCTATGTCGATTTCGATAACCTTGAATAGTTTCATAATTCAAATCTTCCATTGGAACATCATCAAGCACTTCCATATCCATTGTTCTCTCAGTCTGATCACGAAGCATCGTTTTTACTTGCAATCTCGTACAATGATAATCACCCTCATGATTTCTGCGAAATGTTCCGTTGAAAATATCATTATTAATGTAAATTGGCTTCTGTTCTCTTTTTGCCATTGGCACATGAATAACCATAATTACATCTTGATTATCTCCAACAAGATACGTTTGCACATCATCATCTGATAAAAGGTTGGTATTTACTTTTTTTTGATTATTGATAGTATCCCAAAAATCCTTTCGTAATTTAGCTTCATTCTGTAATCCCGTTGTTCTCCAACTACCATCTTTTTCTTCTTTTACACCAAGAATAATAACTCCACCATAGCAATTTGCAAAAGCAGAATAGGTGTCCCAAAGAGAAACTGGCAATCCACCATTTGCTTTTTTTACTTCTCGTCTATTATCCTCTCTGTATTCATCAAATCGTGAAAGGTCAAATATATTTTTCACTTTATTCGCTCACTTTCATTCTTAACTTTATCATATTTCTAATATCACTATCTTAACATACTTCTTTTAAACGAATTCTTTGCGTATAATTAGGTTTATCAATCACTATTTCATCCATATGTAACATTTGTATTATATTCAATAAATTCACCAATAATTCTTTTACATCTGTACGATATGGCTTAGGGTCTGATATAAGTGCGTTATGTAACTTTTTAGTAATTGCTCCAAAATACATACACCCTTCATTTTCTTTTAATATATTCATTAACCACAAATATGCATTACTCCATCTAAATGCATTCTTAAATATCGTCTTGTCTTCTCTATATACTATATCAAGAAATGGTATATAATCTCCTATCTCAAAACTACTTTTATTGGGTAACTCATGTGAAAATAATGTTGTAATTTTAGGTTTAAACAATTCTTTAATACTATTATCCCATGAATACTGTTTTTTTGCTTCACTTATATCTATTTTTTGATATTGATATTTAAGTTTACTATATATTTTGTCATCTACATAAATAGCATCATTATATAATGCTTCTATTTTTTCTAAATCTATTTTATCAATATCAATCAATATTCCCATCTCCATATTTCCATATGAACCTATATTTAACCCTGAATTTGTTGCATTAGCACTTCCAATAAATCCACGTTTCCCATCTACTATATATGTCTTTGCATGTAAATCAAATCTAATATATACTTTCCATCCCTGACTTCTACAATATTCTAATACAGAGAAATCTGTGCTTCCTTTTACAATATCATCTAAACGAAATCTAAGCATAATTCTTTTTTCATCTACTTGAGTAGAAATATGACTACTCAACTGTCTTATTGCATTTTCTTTACAATATGCCGTTATGATTTGCACTGATTTAGTAGCTATCCTTAATTCATCCGTAACTGCAGACATAATCTCATTTGATAATAAAATAGACATAATATTACTCCTCTACATTATTTTCTTGGATTTAGTTGCTCTGTAATATAATCATTTAATTTACTATACCACATTGTTATAAGTTTATCATTTTGTGCTTCTTGATATGCATTTGTTTTACGTATTGATTGAAAAAAGGATGCTAAAAATAATTCAAATGTAGTTCTTGCATCTATTGAATTATATAATTTACTTAAAAATGAAGTATAAAACTTATGGCTGATATTAATTGTTATTACAGTTGTCGATAATACAACTTTATAGTCAAATGCCGGACTTCTTTCACCCTTATCTGCATAATCAAAAATAACTTTATTATTAAAGAATTTTGACGCTTGTTCATCTGTTACATCTTCAAATCCAAGATTTTCTAGTTCCTCTTTACCTATTTGAACAATTTCATCATCTGTAACATTAGCTAATGGGTTTTCAACTATAGTATCTTCATCTTCATCCAATTCATCTTCAATTTCTACTGTATTAATTATGTTAGTTGAGGCAACATTAACGTCATCAAATGAACGAGTGTTTTTCCTTGTTTCTTCATTTTTTTTATACATTGCATCAATCGTAGGCTGTATATACTCGCATAACTGATTCCACATTGGCTGAACTTCTTCTTCATAATCAATGTCTTCTTCCGCAACCTTTTTTAAATCTACATATTGTTTATTATTTGCTACACCAAACGCTTCATCTAACTCAGGATTAAAAACAATCTCACATCCCCACCAACGATGTTGTGGCTTATTTGTATCGCTATAAAAATCGAATTTACCAAAATCAATTTCTCTATTAGCTCTTATAATTGAAATACCTTCAAGTTTTGCTGCATGTTTTCCAAAATTATAAGCCCCTGGATTTGTTCCATGTGGAAATGCGGTTTCATCATAAAATGTTGATTTAACAATTGAAAATCTAGCTTTTACAATACTTTCTGCTATCTGTCCCATTTTATCTATGTATTTTACCGGAATATCAACTTCACCATTTCCAATGCCATCTGCCGTATAAGGCTCAAATACAGACTCAATCCCATCTTTTTGACCACTTTTGTATATTGCCTTTGGCTCATCTTTATGACACATTACATAATTATTTTTCATTAAAAATAATGGGTCATTTGGTAATACATCAATTGCACATTCTTGATTCTCATCACATATAATTTTAATTTCGCATATTTCTTGATTAATAAAATGCCTAAATTTTCTGCCTAATGCAAATTCAAGATGCTGTGTCAATGGTCCTCTTGTTTTAGGGATTACCCTATCACATTTTTTCCAAATAACTAATGTTCCAGACTGCTTAAAGTCATAGTTCTTTAACAATGTTTTATAGGAAAGATAATTTGCATACTTATCTGGTACTTTGATAAATTCAGGATCATCAATTTGTGTTTGTATTCCAGCTTTTACTTTGTTGATGTCAAGAAAAACTTTATGACAATTTTCAATACCATTCTGCCAAGAGTATACCTCTACTTCCGGACATACATGAAGGGAGGCTTGTGGTAATCCAACTCCAAATCGTCCCATTCCTTTTCTTGCTTGACGTGTAGTTGCTCCAATTCCTAAACAACGTCCCAAAACTTCAATATCCATCCCATCTCCATTATCAAGAAATCCTATTTCTGTAACAACTTTTCTCCCTGATAATGGATTAATAGACTCACTAATTATCATAAATACATTTTTTGCATTTGCTTCTACAGAATTATCTACAATCTCTGCTGCTGCACTTTCAATATTTTTATAGCCTGTATTTCTAAAGGCATCTCCCATATTTTTAATATCTACAATACTACTTGCCATATGTACCTCCTCCTAGACTCTCCAGTAATCATTAAAATGCGAAAATGCTGTTTCGTTATCAAATGCTTGTAAATTATCATCTATATCAATCAATTGACAACTTTCATTACCACCCATCAATGGACCTCTTAATCCTCTTCCAAGCATTTGACTATACAATACTATTGATTTTGTAGGTCTTGTAATAAACACACATTTTATATTTTTTGAATCAAAACCAGTTGTTAAAACTTCATAATTTATAATAATGTCTACACCACTATTTCTATCTTTAAATTCTTCAATAGCTTTTCTTCTATCTATTGCATCCAATGAACCAACAACCAAACTATTCGGAATCCCTTCTAATGTAAGCATCGCTGAAAGCATTTTTGCGTGAGTAACTGAACATGCAAATACAATCGTCGGTTTCTTTTCTGAATGCAATATACGTAATTTTTGTAATATTGCTGTATTACGAGATTTATTTAAAGCTAATACTTCTAATTGTTTATCAGTATATTCTTTTTCATCATATCCCAATTCATTTAATGCAGTTTCTAAAACTTCCAATTCGCTAACTGAAAATTCTTTTTTATATGTAAGACGCTCTGGAATAATTTTGGATAATATCCTTCGCTCTTGAAAATATTTTATAATATTTTGTTCTGTAGCAGAATTCAATGCTTTTAAATTACCCATATTAATCAGATTAATAATATTTGCATCAATATAAATTAACTTTCCACCAAACATATTAGTTAGTAAATTGTTATCATACGATACTTCTGTTGTTCTTCCTGGTGTAGCTGATAAGCCAATAAGAGCACGATTCTCATATCCTTTTGGCATAAGTAATAAATTCTCAATAACTCTCTTGGTTTTATCAGCTGCTGCCTTATGTGCTTCATCAAATACAACCAAACGACAATCTTTCTTCAAAAGTTCAAATAATTCTGGATTTGAATCATATAATGACATTAATTTTGATAGTCCACAAAATATAATTCCATTCAATCTACTATTTGTATCTTGAATAGTATGATTTCCCCATAATTTATATGCATTTATCTCACCATCCCCTAAATGTCCCCAAACATCACAAAAAGTTTTATATGCTTGTTCTAATAATTCGATTGTATGTGCAATCCATATAATAAGTCCTTTTTTATGTAACGAAAATTCTAGATAGCTTGTAATAATATGCATACTTGTCTTTGTTTTACCTGTACCTGTTGGCATATGGATAAGCATTCTTTCTTGTAAATTACCTGAATTTAAATTATATAACACTCTCTGTTTTATATAATATTGATAATCTAACAATTCATAAAATTGTTCTTCTGGTGCTACTATAACATTATTAACCTTAGTATCATCTACTTCTTTTTCAAATATTTTTTCAGAAAGTCCCCATAGTTTTGCCAAATATACAGAAATATGATTATTTTTCCATGATTTTCTAGATATAACTTCTATTAATTCTATTGGATCATTTTCCAGCTTTTCATTTCCATATAAACAATTATCTCGAATTTGATAAATATCAGATTTTTTCATATTTAATAGAATATTTTTTCTAAATGTTCTATCTTTTAAAATTGATATTCCATATAAGGAGTCTATCATACTAATCATTCTTTGTTTTGTTAATAGAGTATCTCCACTAGGCATCCATTCTACCAACAATTCAATCATTTGCTCACCTATATAACCTCTAAGCTCTGACTGTTGAAAACCATATAAATAATCTAAATATTTTGGCATAAGTTTACTCCAATTCTTCTAATGCTTTTAGCAATTGATTAATATCATTAATTGAATTAAACTGACTTAATCCAACTCTTACTGTTCCAAGATATTTCTCATCCTTTAAATGAGAATGTATATATGGTGCACAATGATATCCCGTTCTTACTGCGATTCCAAAATCCTCATCTAATATCATTCCTATATCATCAGACTTATATCCTTCTACTACAAATGAAACTATTCCAATATGTCGTTCTTTATTCATGGGTGTTAACAATTTCACATTAGATATCATTTTTAGCTTTTGTGTCAAATAATCTGTTAATACTTTTTCATGTTCATAAATTGCACTAACATCTAAAACATCTAATGCCGCTTTTAACCCTACAATAGCAATTATATTACTACTTGCACTCTCATATTTTGTTTCATTTCCAATAGGCATATCTAAATTTAATGAATCACTTCCAGTACCTCCAACAATAAATTCTTTTAAAGGAACTTTTGTTACATTAATAAATCCGCCTATTCCAAATGGTCCATATAAATTTTTATGTCCTGTAAATGCAATAATATCAATATTTTTATTTTTTTGAACATTACATTCTATTAAACCAAGTGATTGTGCTGCATCTAATACATTAATACTATTATATTTTTTACCTGCTGCAAAAATATCTTCTATAGGTAAAATATACCCTGTTACATTACTTATATGAGTACAAAATATAGCTGTTGGTATTTCTTTGCT
This sequence comes from Lachnospiraceae bacterium, assembly GCA_017523185.1. The sequence continues at coordinate 8,685 of JAFWXB010000255.1, forward strand.
AAAAATATATGCTAATTTTTCAATCTCAATTTCTCCACTTTCATCATCTATGGGTAATTCTCTCAAATATATTCTTCTTAATTTTGCTAACTGGTTTAATGTACGAGCAACTGCATTGTGCTCATATGGAGAATAATAAATGTAACAATTCTCTGGTATATCTAATCCATTAATAACCTGATTAAGTGCAATGGTTATAGAAGGAGAAAATACTACAGGAACACTACTATCCGCACTGACTAATTTTCTAAGTGCATTTTTAGTATCACTAATTATCTTATTTGCATTTCGTGCCATTCTATATGCTCCACGACTTGCATTTATTGCACCATTTCTGTTAACTTCATCCATAGCTGTATACACCACTTCAGGTTTTGGAAAAGTAGTTGCTGCATTATCTAAATATATTATTTGTTCCATTAACTAATCACCTTTTCTATCATTTCAAGTAAGATAGCTACCCTATCATTAACACTTAAATCATCATATTCTTCTAATGTATCCTCAATAATATTTCTCAATACAGTTCCGGTACTTTCTGTTATTGGTTCATAATATTTTTCTATGTTTTTACCATTTTTCCCAGTAAAAGAAAGTTTTAATTTATCACTCGTCACATCCTCTTTAATAGATTCAACTTCTTGCTTAACATATTGTAAAATATCAATATACTCTTGATATGATGCATCATTCCAATTTTCTATATATACATCCGTAACAGCCTTAATAAGTTTTTTTGTAACTTCTGCGTTATTATATACAGTTAAATTTTCAATAGCAGACATCAAATTTGTTATACGTCCTCCATGTAATCCATTTTTTGAAATATCACTTTGATTTTCATGCCACTCTTTAACAACATGATATAATTCTTGTCCCTTTCTAACCCCAAATACTTCACATGTTCCTTTAATTGCATTCTGCAATCTCCAGTCAAAATAATCATCAAATGCTGTCTTACACTTATCCATCATAATATAAGTTGCTTCTAAATCATCTCTAGCATTAAAAATTTCAGGTAATTTTACAAACAATTCTTCATAAGAATTAAAATCCACTTTTTGCAAAAGTTTTCTTACTTTAACAAGCTGACCTTTTACATTTTCTGCCTTTTCATATTCAGAAAAATTCATTGCATTTCTAGTTATTGGTGGTAATGCTCTAAACCATCTTTGCATACAAATTAAAATATTTTTTATTCGATTAACAGATAAGTTTCTATTATCTTTTACTTCAAAAAGCAAATTCAAACTTTCAATATACTTTTCTTTCTGTAAATCAATCTTTGACATAAAAAGAGCATAATCTTCTGGATACTCGCACATATTAATAATTATTTCAGCAGATATTTGAACTTCCATGTCAGAAAAATAAACCACAATATCTTCATTTCTTTTAGAAAGCAAATAAGCTAAATAAATTGGGACAACTCCCTTTCTCATACCATATGGTTCTAAAATAAGAATATCTAACAATTCCTTTAAACTTTTTTTCTTATCTGAACAAGATTCTAAAAATGTTCCCATAAGATTTAATATCTCATTAATTTCTGCTGTTGGTTTTCCATCTTTTATTCCAGTCCTACAAAAAAGCGAACGATAAATAGTTGCCTCTTGATTTGTTCCATCATAAAACTTTTCATTATCCTCTTGTTCTAAAATTGCTTGGATAATATTAATTCTCGCCTTTTTTGTCTGACCTGTTGATATTATATGACGGTTAATTATTTCATTATTAATTAATGGTGTTTTCTTATAAATAGCTTTACAGCAACCATTTACAATTGTTTCAACATCGGTTCCTTTCTTAACAGATAAAGCACCATCCTCTAAAAAAAACAACTTGCATTCTTCATCATTATACATTTTAAAGAGATATTCTTCTAATTCCTTTGATAAGTCTTCTTCAAGAATAGGTAATTCTCTCCTCATAATTTCATTATCTACTGTAAACGATTGATTATTTTTTAATTCTTGAAGAATCTCATAATCTAATGCTTTTTTTTGCATATTAAACGTAATATTTGGACAAATAACAATTAACTTTTGGCAATTTAAGTATTTAATATGATTCTTAATAACGTCTAAGTTAATTTTTTCTACACTATATAATGAAATAACTTTTCCATCTGCAAAGTTATTTGATGAAAATAATACGTTGGCATTCATTATGCTAATAAAATCTTCTACTAACATATATTCATGTCTATAATACCTAGTCATTGCATGATTTGCATTATATTTTCGTGGAATAACATAATATTTCTTAGTTATATCCTCAAATACTTTGCCATAATTAATTTTATCGCCTTTAAGAGTTCTAAGTTTTTTAATTTCTGTTTTCAATGCAGAACCAGCTCTAGTCTTAAAAACTAAATTATTCGTAGACCCTTTCTTGTATACAACTTGATTTGTTACTAATTCTTCCACAATTTCTGTAGTATTGGAAATTCCTGTTGCTAATCCAAGAACCTTTTCTTCTGCTGGCATTTCTTCTTCTTTATTCACAATCAGAAAAATAGCAAGTGCTTTAACTATTTTCTTTTGTTCTTCTGAAATACATTTTGATAATGCATATTCCGCATTTAACCACTCATTATGAACATGCTCATTGATTACCTCTTTTTTGAATAAACTTGCAAAATAATCATATATCAAATCAGCTCCAATATTCCATAACATATTATTTTCATGATATAAAATATATCTTGCCATACTATTTGGTTCATCATTTGATATAAAAGTAAATAATGTTCGTTCATTTTGAGCAACTTTTTCACTAATATTAAGTAATAAATAAGCAGTTACTGGATTTAATGGATAACATCCTTCAAAAATAATTCTTCTAAAATCTCTCTTATCAAATTTACTTTTAAATGCAGGCACTTGATAAAAAGCATCCATTTTTGTATCACTTAAATAATAAGAATAATTTGGAATACTTTTTAATTTATTTTCATCTTTAATTATTGCATTCTTAATTAATTCATAATTATTTTTTGATGAAGTAATAAAAAACTTTTCAATAATTCTTCCTTCAATACCAGTAAATGCATTTATTGTTTCTACAGATAAATATTTTCCATATTCTTTTATACTTTTATGTGCAACCATTGTAATAAATACTTGGGCATTCTTAGAATCATTTGCAAGCTCACACATATCTTGAAGTAATTTCATATTTATACCTGAAGCATTACCATTTTGACTTTCAATATATTTACTGAATTCATCAAAAACAATATATATTCCACTATATCCTAAATCTTCTACTAATTTTTCACTAATATTTTTATAAAGTGAAAGAGCATCTGAAGCTACCATTGGATTAAATTCTCCTCCTGAGGTCAATTTCGGATATATTGATGTAAAAATAATTAATTCTTTTTTAGAAAATGCAGCTAATCCAGCTTTTAATTCTCCTATAGATAAACCATATTCATTTACTGCATGTATAAATAATTCATATGTGTCTGGATAATCTTTTTTCCAACTTTCTATCTTCTCAATTGCAAGTGAATAATACGTATCAGGAATTAAATCTGAAATCCCCTCTCTTTTTAAAGCATCATTCAAACCATATAAAAAAGCTTGATTTAAATCTTCTTGTGTATTAGTAATCAACACAGGTAAAAATCTTCCTTTTTTATTCCAGATAATATTAATATTTTCTGCTACTTCTCGTCCTATATCATCTACTGTTTTTATCTTATCTATAAGTTTATTTATAACTTCTACATTCGCTTCATTTCTTTCCATTGACACTATTGCTAAGAATACAAGTAACAAATGTGATTTTCCTTTACCATATGGACCAATAATTAAAGAGGCCTGCTCTTTATTATTTTTTACTGCCATAAGATATTCATTCAAAAAGAGTATTGATGACTTTGTTGGAATATATCTAAGTACTTTACTGCGATTATTCAGATTTAAATATAAATTAATTGAACTTTTAAAACTCTCATCAAATTCAATTATTTCATTTAAGCTATTTATTTCACTCATGGAAATCTCCTATCTATGCGTTTTGTAATATTCTTTCATAACCATTTCTGGAGTTATATCCGCAACTTTATATATAATATCTAGACCAGCAGTTCTATCTACTCTTATATAACCCATGGCATCAAGTTTGTCCAAATACCCGTTAATTGCTACACTTCCTATCTGATAAATCGCATTTATACTTCCAATTCCCTCAGAAATCTCATCTATAGAAATATAATCTCTATCACACAAATATCTTGAAAGCTCATATAACACATTCCATTCTGTCACTTTTCTTCTATCAGGTTGAATTTTACTATAACAATCATCTATATTTTTTATTAAATCGAGCTGTGCAAATGGAGAAATATTTTTATCTTCTGGGTCAGCAATTTTTTTCACTTTTCCATACATGCTTAAAATTACATCTACATCATTTCTCAATGACTTTTCTGAAAATGCCATATTATTAGTATATTTTTTTAACTCACGAATTAAAATTTGAACAATTTGTTCTTTTTCCATATCTTCTACATCACACTTGTTAAAAAACAAGTACCATGAAGTTGCTTCCCCCATATTGTGTACAATATTAGAATGTAATACCCATAAAGTAAATATATCTTCAAAATATACATCATATTCTTTTATAATTTTACCACAATATGACAATGTTGCTCCAACAGTTACTTTTTCCTCCATTAAGCCAAAAGCTTTGAGCCAATATCTTAATGATTTAACCATATTATTGCCTATACCAAATACATCTGGAGCATCCTTCCCTAAAAATACAGCAGGATTTTCTTCAATTTGAATAAGCCCTTTATTAAGCCAACCTTCTCTTAGTACAAATTTCTCATGTCCTTGAAGCCTAATTTTTATTTTCTTATCTGTCATATTAATTCCTCTTTATACTTAATACTTTTCTCATATAACAACCTGCATTAAAATGACCTATACACTCTGTACACCTTACACATTTATTATCATCAATAATATATGTTACTTTTCCAGTTCCATCATCCTTAACACTAATTGCATCGTGTTTACATACACTTTCACATGCTTTACATCCTAAACACATTTGATATTTAGTAAGTTGACATTGCACTTTCTTTTCTGCAACACTCAATGTTTTTGCACCTGCTATGTGTATATTTTTTATTGTTACCTTTAACTTAGTATTCCCAATACGTCCTTGTAAAATCAATACAACTTTACCACTTGGACTAATAACATAAACTTCTCCTAATCGTTTATTTCCAAGTTCTTTATTAATTATTCCAAATGGTTTAAATAACTCATATAACTCATCTGTTATTGGTCGCTGAAGTTCATAATTAAAAGCATTTTCAGCCGTTGCACATGGCTCAAAGGAAACTATTGAAGTTTGAGCTGCTTCAAGTCCATTCCCACCTTGACGTGCTTTCCATTTACCTTCATTAATATAATCTTCTGAATCTGGTTTTCCAATCTTTTTTGCAAATTTAACTAGTAGCTCATGCCAATGTACATATTGTTCATACATATGAACTTTTGATAAAAATTCAGACCATGCTCCATTATTAGGACAACACCAACATCCCACTCTTGTATAACCTAATCTATATGCGTGATTAAAATCTATGCCTGTTGTAAGAATATATAACCAAACATCATAATCTATCCATTCAATAATTGGAGAAACTACAGTTTGTTTTGCAATTTTAGGACTTTCACTTTCTCTCTCATATTTACTTCTACTTGCTGATTCACTATGACGAATTCCTTGAAAACTTAAAATATTTGTTTTATCTTTAAATGCAGATGTTATAGTTTTTTGAATTGCACCTGTCTTAAAAACTGTACAACACCATCTCATTACACGACTAGGAGGACCTACTATATCACATAATTCTTCAAAATTTTTTTCTCTATTTTTTGCTGTAATAATCCTAACGCCTTTCGATTCTTCATTTTTATTAAATCTTTTTTTGTATTCCATAGTCATCGGAAATTCTAACGTAGTATCTCCAAAAATATGTAAAATTTTATTTGTACCCAATGCAGTATTCACAATATGAGAAACTACGGTTGAATCTTTGCCACCACTAAATGAAACCATCATATCCTCAACTAAATATTTATCTTTATATGCTAACACAAATCGCATAGCTTCTTCTGTAATACAATTATATCTATCCCTATTAGCTTCTATAAATACTTTAATATTTTCGTCAAAAAATGCAGTATCAATATTAATTTTTAATTCTTCATATTTTTCCTTAAGTAATTTTATTTTTTCAATTGACCATCTATTTATTTCTTTAACTGATATTTTATTTTTTTTGCCATTTATAATATATGCTCCACCACCAAACCAAACTGAAGCTTTGTCATAGCAATTTGGATTCTGTTTTTCTTGAATAAGTGCTAAGAGCAAACGTTCTTCTGGAAATACTGGTCTTACATCCGTTGCAATATACTTTGCAACCTCTCCACATTTAGGACAAGTTGGCTCAAAAATAGGAACATTACATTCCTCACACCAATATATTGTTGTATATAACAGTTTTAGTTTGACACGATGTTTTAACACATTTATCTGCATTCATAGGTATCTTGCATTTTGGACAAATTCTTTCAACCATGAATATTCCTCACTTCTAAATAATTTTTCTTTATTTTTCACTTCTCTTTTCATACGTTAACACAATATCATAACCTAATGCTTCCATCATTTGTACAAAAGTTTTATTAACGATCCCCTCTTTTTTCTTAATAATACGATTTACATACTGACCTGTTGTTCCAACAGCTTCCCCTAATTTCTGTTGAGTCATTTTTGCTTCTAAACATTTAATTTTAGTATCTATTTCAATATCATTTTTTACCATATTTATGCACCTTTATAATACAAATCAGACTATTTAACAACACTGTTTTAGTATAAAACTTTTTATACGTTTTTTCAATAACATTATTTTTTATAATCTTCTTTCACTTCTGTTATCCCTATATCCTTGTCTTTGTTTTTCTACACTTCTTACTTCTTGATATTTTTTCTGTAATCTCGTCTTAACACTATCATCTTCCACTTTCCTTCCCGTCTGTTCTTCCCACTTAGCAACTGCTACTTGATACTCACTATATTCTGCCTTAGCGACTTTATATTCTGCTAAAAACTCTTTCACATTTTGATATCCATAGCCTTGTACAGTTCTTGGTAAACATTGTTTCATACCATCTATCTGTATTTTTAATAATTCAGCTTGCTCTTTCAGTTGTTTTCTCAATTTCCCTTTGAAAAATCCCTTTGCTCCAACAATATCTTTCTCTACTTTTGCAAGTTCTTGTTCTTTCGCATAAATCTCTGCATTCTGCTTTTCCAATTTTTTAAAAATATCCGATAATTTCAAGTATCTTGAAGTAAGTGGCGACTTAACAGGCATTTTTAGTGTTTCTATAGACTCTGTTATC
>JAFWXB010000256.1 GCA_017523185.1 Lachnospiraceae bacterium
AAGCCGTTGGTAAAGTAGAGGGTGTAACTTCTTGTTCTGTCAGTTTACTTACAAATTCTATGGGAGTAGAAGGAGAAGTGAGTGATAGTGAAATTATTGCAGCAGTAGAAGCAGCAGGGTATGGAGCATCTGTAAAATCAGAAAAACAAAATCAAAGAAATCATTTAAGTAGAACAGATACCATAAAAACAGAAAGTGGAACAGTAACATATAGTGGAAATCATGTAGATTATTCAGCTGCACAAGAAGCATTAAAAGACCATGAAACACCTATTTTAAAAAGAAGATTATTTGCGTCCCTTGGATTTTTGCTTGTACTTATGTATTTTTCTATGGGACATATGATGTGGAACTGGTCTGTTCCGTCTTTTTTTGCACATAATCATCTTGCACTTGGACTATTACAAATGATTTTATCAGCAATTGTAATGATAATTAACCAACAGTTTTTTATTAGTGGATTCAAAAGTTTTTTACATGGTGCACCAAATATGGACACGCTTGTAGCTATGGGTTCGGGAGCTGCTTTTGTATATAGTACCTATGCATTGTTTGCCATGTCAGATGTTATGGTAAAAGGAAATATGGTACTTGCAGAAAGTTATATGCATGAATTTTATTTTGAATCAGCTGCAATGATACTCACATTGATTACTGTAGGAAAAATGTTAGAAGCACGTTCCAAAGGAAAAACAACAGATGCATTGAAAAGTTTGATGGAACTTGCACCTAAAACAGCCACTTTAGTAAAAAATGGCGAAGAAATTGTTGTACCAATTGAAGAAGTACAAATTAATGATGAATTTGTAGTTCGACCGGGAGAACATATTCCGGTTGATGGAATTGTTATCGAAGGTTTGGGAGCAGTCAATGAATCTGCCTTAACGGGAGAAAGTCTTCCGGTAGATAAAGAGGTTGGACATAAAGTAAGTGCAGCTACTATCAATCAATCCGGATTTTTGCGTTGTAAAGCGACAAGAGTTGGAGAAGATACGACCTTAAGTCAGATTATTCAAATGGTATCAGATGCAGCAGCTACAAAAGCACCAATTGCAAAAGTAGCAGATAAGGTTTCAGGGATTTTTGTTCCGGCAGTTATTACAATTGCTGTAGTTACGTTTGTTGTTTGGATGTTGGCAGGGGAAACATTTGGCTTTGCAATAGCAAGAGCAATTTCCGTGCTTGTTATCAGTTGTCCATGTGCACTTGGACTTGCAACTCCTGTAGCTATTATGGTAGGAAGTGGTATGGGGGCAAAACATGGTATTTTATTTAAAACGGCTGTATCATTAGAAGAAACAGGAAAAACACAAATTATTGCATTGGATAAAACAGGAACAATTACAAATGGAAAACCACAAGTAACGGATATTTTTCCTATAAATGAAATAACGGAAACAGAATTATTGTCTTTTGCGTATGCATTAGAAGCCAAAAGTGAGCATCCTTTGGCATATGCAATTATAGAAAAAGCAAAAGAAAAAGGACTTGTTTGTGAAAATGTAGACAATTTTTCCATTGTAGCAGGAAATGGACTTTATGCAACAAAAGACGGAGAATTTATTTTTGGAGGGAATTTTGCGTTTGTAACAAAACAGTTACAAGATACGAAGCAAAATGTAGATGCTTTTTCTATGGAAAAAATCAAACGATTGGCAGAAAAAGTTGCATCTGAAGGCAAGACTCCATTATTTTTTGGAAAAGAAAAAACATTGCTTGGTATGATTGCAGTAGCAGATACAATGAAAGAAGACAGTTCAGAAGCCATTCGTCAGCTTCAAAATATGGGAATCCATGTAGTGATGCTTACAGGAGATAATGAACTTACAGCAAAAGCAATTGGAGCACAAGCCTGTGTAGATGAAGTAATTGCAGGCGTTTTACCCGAAGGAAAAGAAGCTGTCATTCGCAAGTTAAAAGAAAAAGGCAAAGTGGCAATGGTTGGAGATGGTATTAATGATGCTCCAGCACTTACAAGAGCTGATATTGGAATTGCAATTGGTGCAGGTACGGATGTGGCAATAGATGCAGCAGATATTGTACTTATGAAAAGTTGTTTAACAGATGTAGCAGCAGCCATTCGTTTATCCAGAGCTACATTAAAAAATATCCATCAAAATTTATTTTGGGCATTTTTCTATAATATGATAGGAATTCCACTTGCAGCAGGTGTATGGTATCCGATTTTTGAGTGGAAATTGAATCCTATGTTTGGTGCAGCAGCCATGAGTTTATCTAGTTTTTGTGTGGTAACAAATGCACTTCGTTTGAATTTATTCCAATTATACCGAACAGATAAAGATAAATGTATCAAAAAAGTAAATTTACAAGAACATATAAATTCTTGTGAAAATAAAGAAAATCAACATAATAAAGAAAGAAAAGAGGAAAGAATAATGCAAAAAACAATGAATATTGAAGGCATGATGTGTCCACATTGTAGTGGCAGAGTACAGAAAGTATTAGAAGCACTTGCAGAAGTAGAAAATGCTGTTGTAAGCCATGAAGAAGGAACAGCAATTGTAACATTAACAAGTGAAGTTTCAGATGATGTATTAAAAATAACTGTAGAAGAACAGGGATATACAGTAACAGGAATTAACTAAAAATCAGAAAAAGTTGCTATCAATCATTATAATTGTTAGCAACTTTTTTAATATTATTTATATAGAAACCATTTTATATCATATTTTGTGTATAGATTTGATTTTACCACAACCTCTTATATTTTAGAGATATGATACAGAAATATTTATAAAAAAGATAATATTAATTATTTATTTTGTTAGGAGAAAGAATTTTTTCTGTTCCATAACAAGAAATATCACTTGTAATTTTTCCAAGTTCTTCTAAAGAAACAGGAAGTTCATTTTTTAGCCATTGGGTATAAACTGCATTAATTCCGGATGCTAAAAATATAGCATAAATTTTTAATTCTTCCTTTTTTAAATCTACTTTTGTAGAAAGATAATCTGTAAATGTTTGAATCATAACATCTTCAATTTGCTCCCAAAAATAATGAAAATCAGGATGTTTTACAATATGTTGAAAAAGAGAAATATCTTGTTGTAATAATTGATTGATACATTGAAAATAAATATGTGTATTGTAAGGAGTATGAAAAAAGTTTTTTTCTTCTAAATAGATTAAAAGGGCATCTAGTTTTTCTTTTGCAATTTCTCGAATAATTTCATTTGTAGATTCATAGTGAAGATAAAATGTTTTTCTATCAATATTTGCTTTTTTTGCAATTTCTGTAATTGTAATTTTAGTAGTATTTTTTTCAAAAAGTAATGTCATATATGCAGATTGGATTGCTTTTTTTGTTTTTTGAATTCTACGGTCCATATAGTATACCCCACTTTTTTAAAATGTGTAGATTATTCCTCATAGAAAATAAAATTGGTAATTGAATTTCATTCTAAATATGCATATTATTATAATACACAGATGTAGAAAAATCAATAATTGTAGAAGTAAAAAGGGGAATCATATATATACATTTTTTGGTAATAATATGTGTATCAAAACAAATAAATATAGGAAAATTTGTGGTAGATGCATTTTATAATTAAATGTATTGGTATGGAGTGTTAGTTATAAGTAAACAAAATGTATATAAATAAGATTACAGATATTTTTTGATATTATGTTATAAAATATAAAGAACCAAAGTTAAAATATTGTATTTGTTCGTAATATAAAGATATATTTAGAATAATAGTAGTAAATATTTTTGTATAATTTTGGATATTTGTTCAATTATAGTTATCAATTAAGAAAATGATTTTTGAAAGGAGTCTTAAATATATGAAAAATATAACAATTCTTACAGATAGTACCTGTGATTTATCTCCTGAATTAATAGAAAAATATGAAATTATGGTTTTTCCATTACATATTCATTTAGGAGAGAAAGAATATTCCGATGGTGTGGATATTTGTCCGGAAGATATTTATGCATGGGCAGAAGAACATAATACAACACCAAAAACTTCAGCTCTTTCATTATTTGAAGCAAAAGAGTATCTTAAAAAAGCATTAGAACAAAGTAAAGAAGTGATTTGTTTTTGTATTTCACAACAAATGTCGTCTTGTTATGATGTTATGTGTATGGCAGTGAATGAATTAGAAGTAACAGACAGAGTTTTTGTAATAGATACAATGAATCTTTCAACAGGAAATGGATTGCAAATATTAGAAACGGCAAATCTTATTAAAAAAGAAATGTCTGCAAAACAGATTGTAGAATATATACAAAATATACAACCACAAATTCGAGCAAGTTTTGTAGTAGATACATTGACATATTTGCATAGAGGGGGACGTTGTAGTGGAGTTGCAGCGTTTGCAGGAAATGCGTTAAAATTACATCCTTATATTTTTGTAACAGATGGGAAAATGCAAGCTGGAAAAAAATATAGAGGGAAAATGGAAAAAGTAATAAAAACGTATGTAGATGATTTAAAACCTGCGTTACAAAATGCGAAAAAAGAATATATTTTCATTACACATTCAGGCTGTGAAGATAGTATAATTCAAATGGTAAAAAAAGAATTAGAAGAATTAAAGTATTTTGATGAAATATTCATTACAAGAGCAGGAAGTGTAATTACAAGTCATTGTGGACCAGGAACATTAGGTGTGTTATTTATAGAGCAATCTATATAATGAAAAATAAAGTCAATAAAATGATACTATATGGAAAAAATAGTATCATTTTTTATTATAGAAAAATAATAGATATTGTATTTTGGTTATATTATTTTAAAAGTTAATGAAATACTTATATTTTTATGTATATTTAATTAAAAATTATGGAAAAAAGAGTGTGCATTTTATAAAATATAGGTTATTATATTTATATTATAATATTCTAAATTTCTTCATTTATAGTTTTTTATAAAAAATGGAAAATATATATGGCGTTTGTTATGTGTATTTCCAAATAGGATTTTATAGTATAAAGTAGAGAATTTAAAACGAAAAAGGGGAAAGTTGCTGTTCTTATATCATAAAAAAATCCCATAAATTTTGGAAACAAGTTTATGTTTGTAATACAACTTAATTTGCATAAAATATAAAGAATTTTCAGTAACAGAAAAACATTTGAAATTAAAGTATCAAAAAATACATATCGGTAGAAGAACAATTAAAACAGCATTTGCAGTTATTGTTTCATTGATAATTGTATCTTTTTATGGTGCAACTACTTCGAAAATGATATTTGCTATGCTTGGTGCGATGGGAGCTATGGAACCTACATTTCAAAAATCTGTGGAAGCTTGTTTAACACAGATTGTAGGCATGATTTGTGGAGTTATTGTAAGTGTATTATTGCTGTCTTTACCAATTCATTGGTTAGTATGTGTAGGAATTGGTATTGTTTTTATTATTACATTTTATAATGTGTTTCAAATTCATTTTTCGCCCGGATTACCTTGTATGATTATTGTTACGTTATGTACTACTCCTGATATTCAGCCATTTACATATGCAGTTGGACGTCTTTGGGACACAGCAATTGGTCTTAGTGTAGGTATGCTTATCAATATACTTGTACTACCATATGATAACAGCTTAAAAATCAAAAAAACAATTGAATATTTAGAAAAAGAAGTCATTGCATTTTTAGAAGATATGTTTGATGGAGATAATGAGTATCCGGACACCGTAAAAATGACAAGAACGATTGATGATATGGGAAGTCAGCTTGGAATTTATTCTACACAATGGTTGCCATTTAAAGAAAGACAAAATCATCAGAGATTGGCAATGTTTCAAAAATGTCAGGGACAAGCTCGTCAGCTTTTGGCACAAATGGAAGTATTGTCAAGAATGAATGGACCGGGAAGATTAAGTGAAGAAAATAGAAAGTTTTTAAAAGATAGTGGGGCAGAAATCAAAGATAAAAGGGTATTAGACGAAGTACTGCAAAAAGATATTATTACTAATTATCATGTGGAGCAAATTTTGACATTGCGAAAAGAGTTAATGGAAACACTAGAAGAAGTATCTGAAAATATGAAAAAATCATAGATTGGATAGTAAAATTTATTATAAACATAAATAAATACAAATTTTTTAAGAAAGGAAAAAATAATGAAAGATACAACAAAATTAATAATTTACACAGATGGTTCTGCGATTGATAATAATAATACAGAATCAGATTCCAAATGTGGTTGGGCGTATAAGTTCATTTATGATGATGGAAGTGAAGATACAGACTGTGGAAGTGATGTAAAAAAGACAAATAATCAAATGGAAATGACTGCTGTAATGAATGCTTTAAGAGCTGTTACAAATAAAGCAATTCCAATAGAATTATATTCCGATAGCAAGTATGTGATAGAAACATTAAATGGAAATTATCAGATACATAAAAATCAGGAATTGTGGAAAGAACTTTTAGAAGAAAAAGCAAAGTTTGAAACAATTTCTTTCTTCTGGGTAAAAGGTCATGATAAGAACAAACATAATAAAGAAGTAGATGCCATGGCACAGGAACAAGCAAAAAATGCCTCTGCAAATGAATAAAAAAATTTTTAGAGGATAAATAAAAACTCTCTACATACAATAAACTTTATAAAAAAGCAAGGTAGAAATGCCAATGTCATTTAGTTAAGATTTTAAGAAAAAACATTCGCCTTCTTTGACAATAAGCAGGCGGGTGTTTTTTAGCGATAACTCGACAAATTCAATTATGAAGTACTAATCTATTTCCTTCTCTATTTTCCAAGAAATTGTTTTTTCAACATGATAATGTGTTAAACTATATTTATTTTTATTTTTTTCAGCATGAATATCTATTACCGAATGCCAAATTCCTGTAACAGGAATTTCTTCACCCGAATGAAACTCAGGCTCAAAATAAGGTTTATTGTCTTCTGAACATTGTTCCTTATCAACAATAAATTCAAGAATATATACTTCAAAGATATCCTCTTTTTCATATTTTATAAAAGCATCTAATGCATTTTTCTCACTTAAATATACATGTGTTGGTGTATTTGATGGAAATCGTTCACCAATCTTTCTGTGTTGACATGTTAGCTGTTCATATTGTCGTGCGTCTAACGCTATATAAACTTTCAAATCCATTGTAATGACTCCTTTCATTTTTGAAAACTAATCATTTGTAAGTTATCGCTCCGTCAAACTGAAAGTTTCCTCTCTATCAATATATTAACACTTCAATCTGCCCATTTTTAGGATGTGGCATTCCTAGAACATACTGCATTAGTGTTCCGTGGCAAACAACAATCACCGAATCAAAATCCTTATATTTATCCAAAACTTTTATAACACGTTTTTTCATTTGCTCCGCAGATTCCCATAAGCATGTTTCTCCTATCGGATGTCGGCCTTCATTCTCACTTAAGGCTTTATACGACTTTTTCGCAATATCATCTGGTAAAAAATCATATGAAACTGCATCTGCTAACCATTCATGTAAATCCGTTTCAACCTTCATATCTATATTTAACTCTTTGGATAAAATTGCTGCACTATGCAAAGTTCGTCCAAAAGGCGATGCAATAATCAGTTCTGCATTTGCCAGCCTTACGTCCTTTGCCGTTTCCTTAATCTGCCCAATTCCCTTTTCAGATAATGTCATCATATTGTAACTAAAGTCTTTGTAAAATTTTTTTCCTGCCATGGTTGTATCCATTTGTCCGTGTCTAACAAAATAGAATGTTGTCATGTATACCTCTTTTCTTCTTAAGCATTTGTAACAACTTCGTCTCTCTTTTTATCATAATTTCATTGAAAAAATCTTCTGTTTTATATTTTAAATTAGCAGCAATTGCTTCATCTAAATGCACAAATCTAAGTATAAATCCCGCCTCTGCTTCATATTCATCCAATTTTTGTTCTGCTATTATATTTTCCACTTCACAAAAATAGTAAAAATTTTCCTGCTCGAAAATAGTGTTAGGGGTCTTATTGCTTTTTTGTCGACGTAAAACACTTCCAAATTCTCTTACTGATTCAGGAATAACAACCAATCCAGTTTCTTCTTTGACTTCACGAATCAATGCTTCTTTTTTATCCTCACCTAAAAGAATTCCTCCACCAGGAAACTTATAATATTTTTCTTTTTGACTATAAACAAGTGCTATTCTCCCACAATCATCAAAAATAACACCTCGCGCTGATGGTCTAGAAAAAACATTATCACCTAACTCATAATCATGTAAATCTATTTCAAATAATAGCTCCATAATAACCTCCATACCAAGGTGAAAATTCAAGTTTGTATTTATAGTCATAATACTCTTATAAAATATTTCTGTCAAATCCAATGCTGTCTTTGTTTTCTCACTTGTTTACATTAAGTAACAAATAGTGAATGACTTTCTTTGAAATAGCAATAATACCATTTTCTCAACTTGTAGTCATTACATTATAAAAATTTGAATAGTTCTCTAAAAATGGGAAAAATTTAAAAATATTTCTGTTTTCTAACATATTCCTATAATGTCATAAAATATCGTTGTGTTTTCAAAAAATATCAATAATCATAAAATTTACTTTATGTATACATTAAAACCACATTTCCTAACTAAACAGAAAAATTGCTTTGTGCAAAATGCTAAAGGGTGGGGGTAGAAAATTGTTGCATATTCAAATATGGTTACATTTTGCAGACTAGTTGATTTCTTTGCTATAGCATTTAATTCCTAAAGAAATGAGAATTTTTATTATATTTTGATACCTATATACGACTAGTTGATATTTTATCCTATACGTTTGCTGTTTTGTGAAATTATGCCATCCATTAAGCAAGACAACATATATATTTTTTTGAAAACCTTGTTTTTTTGCTTGAAAATGCATAGATTTTAAAAAAATATACTGAGAACGAAAAATTTATTTTTTCGTCCCTAGTTCTTTTTTGTGTAGTATTTAGGCTGATACTCTGTATGTAAAGCCGACAAACGATTTTGCTTTTATGTTTCGTTCATCACTTCTTCCTTGTCTGATTGGTTCTGTATATTTTGCAATATCTTTTATTAGTTGCTTTCCGTCTGCGTCTTTCGTGCGATAAAATTTCTTGCAAAGATAGATTGCCATTTTCATATTTACCTTATATTCATACATATTTTCTTTCTTTTGTTTCATCACGATTGTACTTGCAATTCTGCTACAAAAGTTTGACATTGTCATGGCTGCAAAAATTTCCTGTTTCACGAACTCGTCTTTCTTACTATGTAAATTTACAAGCCCTAAGCCATATTTCAATTCTCTAAATGCTGTTTCAATTCCCCACCTTGCATGATATAGTTCTTTTATTTCCGAAGGTGTAATGCTGCGTGGAAGACTTGTAACAAGCGTTTCATATTCCCCCGTATCAAGCAAAATACGTACCACTCTGAATTTCATTGGATATGGGCTTGGAAAATCCCAACGCCCTGCATTTGTTTTACTACTGTATATTCTTTCTTTATTCTTTTGAACTTGTAGCAGAATGTGATTGTTTTCTTTATCATATTTCGTCTGCGTGGTACTTATAACAAAGGAAACATCTGTATCAAGTTCCATCATCGGCAGTTTTTTTATTTCACGTATTGCTGAATTATTTTGCTTTACTCTTACTAGGAAGTCCACGTTCGGCGTATCCAATAAATGTGGGAATACGTTATACGACTCATATCCCCTGTCAGCAACAATTAATGTCTTTTCGCTAAAATTATACCATTGAAGCATGAACGTAAGAGCCCCCACCTCATCTTGTTGTGGCTGTGGCTGAATAACACAATGCTGATAGGTTTTGTTCAGTACATCATATAATGGATTGACATGATACTGATTATACCCTTTGGGATTGCCGTTATGTGTCACAAACGTATCGGATTTTGGATTTCTCGGCATATTAACCGTAGTTCCATCAATGGCTAATACTTTGTAGCCTTTATATGTTTTTGTATCATGGTGTGTTTGGTTGAATTGTTCAAAAACTTCCTCAAATAACCATGAAGATAATTTATCACGTTGCTGTGAAAATGCAGAAGAGGTCACATTTATTCCTGCTTCATGCAATTCTTTGTTCAAACTTCCGCCACCAAAGGAAAGCAACAATTTTATCATGCTTTCTTTTGTTAAAATCCTTTTGCGTGAGAAATTACCTTCTTTTGTCTCTCCATATTCTCTTTTATATTTTTCAATCGCAATAGAGATTGCTTCGTCCAACTGTTGTTTCAAAATTGCTGGAACAGATTTTTCTAAACTCATTATCTTTACCTCACCAAAATATAGTTGTGACGATATGTAAAAACAAGACAAGAAAACCCACTAAAAAGCAGGTTGTAACTTGTCTTGTTGCGTAGTTTTCCTGTCTCAAATTCTCTCTAATGTCTCAAATAATCTCGTTCTAAATCAATCTCTACTATACTAAAATCGGCTATCTTAATTCGTTAAATCTGTTTTATTCTCTCTGTTGCGTTTCTGTGTTTTTTGTGCGTTTTTAAATCTACTCTCAATCTGTTTTGCCACGCAAACTTAACATATCGTTTATCATTATTACACCTATATTATAAACACTTTTTATTGAAAAGTCAGCATTTTTTGAAAAATATTTTTGGCTTAACTTAATGAAAAATTTGAAAAGACAAAAAGTTAAGGAGAAAATATTTCGACTTTCTCCTTAACTTAACAAAATCATTGACTAACTAAATGACATTGGTAGAAATGCCTTGCTTTTTCTATCAAAAGGTATTAAAATTCAATAAAAACAATATTACAATTTAAAATATGAGAAAAAATCTCAAATATTGTTGTAAAATTTAGAAAATGAAATATAATAAAGATAGAATGGAGGGAAAAGATATGTTATGTCAATTTACTGTAAAAAATTATAAAAGTATAAGAGATGAAGTGACGTTTGATATGCAGGTAGCAGCAATTTCGGAACATGAAGATAGAATAATTAAAGACCAAGATGGAGAACTGTATTTACCTGTATCTGCTATTTATGGTCCTAATGGTGGAGGAAAATCCAATGTTTTAAAAGCATTGCACACACTTGTTGCAAAGGTGTTACGACCGTTGTATGTGACAGAAGATAATGAAGAAAGAGCATTTTTTCAAAAAAGAATTATTGTAGAACCATTTGCTTTTTCTGGAAGTAAGAATGAACCAACAGAATTTGAAGTATTTTTTCGTACAGATTTGGCAGAATATAGATATATTTTATATGTAAAACGTGATATTGTTGTGTATGAAAGTTTGGATAGGGTAAAACTTGAAACAGGAAGACGGTCTGCTTTATTTACAAGAGATGAGCATGGTATTGATTTGAAGGGAGATTTTGCTAAGTTAAAAGTTAGTGATGAATTGTCTAAAACACTTACATTACTTTCTTATCTTGGTATTGCTTACAAGGGAAATATGGTAGTCAAAGATGTATTAAATTGGTTTGAATTTGGAATAGATTTTTTAAATTATGGTAATCCAATTCAAGAACTTCGAATGGCTATTTCTACATCAGAGGATGTAAAACAACTCATGCTTGATATGATTCAAGAAATGGATTTAGATATTGTTGATTTTAGAGTGGAAGAAAAAGAAAATGATAAAATAGAAGTATTTACAAAACACTTAGTAGATAATGAAGAAACAGAATTTAGTTTATCTGATGAATCTAGTGGAACAAAAAAACTTTTTGGTTTGCTTCCGTTTATAGCAACAAGTTTACTTGCTGGAACAGCACTTGTGATTGATGAATTAGATGCGAAAATTCATCCTGTATTATTACGTCATATTATTATGATGTTTAATGATATGAATATTAATAGACATAAAGCCCAGTTGATATTTACTTCTCATGATTTGTCAACCATGAATAGTGAAGTATTTCGTAGAGATGAAATTTGGTTTGTAGCAAAGGGAAAATCACAAAATTCGAAACTGTATTCTCTTGTGGAATTTAAGAATGAAAAGGGTAATTCTGTCAGAAAAGATGCAAAGTTCGACAAGCAATATCTTGAAGGGAAATATGGTGCTGACCCATACCTTAGAAGAATTATAGATTGGGGGAAAGTAAATGCCTAAAAAAGCAGGAATGGAGAAATGGAAAAAACAGCGTCGCCAAGAATATTTGGAGATGAAAAAATATAGATATTATATTTTTTGTGAAGGGCAACAAACCGAACCATTATATTTTGAAGCATTTAAGAAATTGATAGAAGAAAATCCTGTTTATAAAGACATGGTGTTGATTGAGATAGAGCCTTGTCAGGCTGAAACTATGCGAGTAATAGGTATGGCTGAAGACTATGTGAAGACGAATAAAATCAAAAAAGGACAGATTTGGTGTGTTTATGATAAGGATAGTTTCCCACCGGAACGCTTTAATGGCGTTGTAGAACGTGCAGAGAAGTTAAATAAAGAGAATCCCGAATTACAATATCACACAGCATGGAGCAATGAGTGTATTGAATTTTGGTTTTTACTTCACTTTGCGTACTATACTGCAAATAATCATAGAGCAGAGTATATCACATTTTTAAATGATAAGTTTAAGGAACTTGGGATTGGAAAATATCAGAAAAATATGAAAGATATTTTTATAATTCTTTTAGAATATGGTAATCCGAAACTTGCGATTCGCTATGCAAAGCGAATTATAAAGGATGGAATAGGTAAAACACCCACAGAGATTGCACCGGGAACAAAGGTGTATGAGTTGGTAGAGGAATTGGCAAAGTATTTGCCAGAGAAAGTACAAGAAAAAATTATAAAATAAGTATACTCGTAGATGTGGTGAAAAGGAATTTGGGTTTTATTCAAGTAGACTTTAAAAATTTTATTGTGATTATTTCAATCATTGAATATAATAAACAATATATATAAGGTTGTTCGAAATGAAAATTTGAAAGTAGGAGATATATAAATATGGCAATAACAACTAATGCACAGGAAAAGCAAGAACTTTTTAAGACAATATGGAAAATTGCAGATGATTTAAGGGGTAAAGTAGATGGTTGGGATTTTAAGG
>JAFWXB010000257.1 GCA_017523185.1 Lachnospiraceae bacterium
AGCAAACACTTTATAATGATATGCTTGATACACTTTTAACAACAGAAGAATTTCCAAGAAATACGTATGTGTGTATTACGAATGATGTAAGTGATTTCTTAGAATTTGCAGAAGGATTAGAGGATGATTTAGGCACATATTTGGAACAGTATTTAGAACATCATGAAAAGAAAAAAGAGCGACTTTTGACATTAGGTGACCTTTTAGATGAGAAAGCAAATCAAGATATGATTTTATATATTCCATATTTGGATATAGAAGACAATTATGTAGAATGGAATGGTTATTATGCAATAGGAGAACATCAAGATTCAGCTAATATAAAATGAGAAAATTAACAAATTAAATAAGTACCACATTTCAAATTCGTAGAGCATTAAGTTATAAGGGATTTATTTATATCTAATGGAGTACAAGTTGTATAGGATGAATTACAAAAGCAGTTATTTAGTTATAAGCAAGTAGTGAAAGCAAATTGAGAATATCTGCTTTACTTGTATAAATTGTGAAAATTTGCCAACACTTTTAATAACGAAAAATACTTTAAGCAAATTAAATCATAAAACAAATATTTCTTTGAGGTTTATTAGGAGGTTGGCAAAATGAAGCAATGGATTTTACGATTTTTTGGGGTAGGAATTATATTTGTATATATATGGACAGTTGCATTAGGTCATGATATATTACAACCTTCGATTGCATCAAAAATACTTCGTTTTCATGTATTGGCAAATAGTGATAGCAATGCAGACCAAGCAGTAAAGTTAGAAGTGCGTGATGCAGTAGGTACATATTTACAACCATTACTTTCCGAATGTGAAGATTTAGAAGAAACAAAGCGTATTGTAGAAGCACATATGGAAGAAATTGTTAATATTTCCGAACAAACATTACAAACATATGGATATACGTATTGTGTAACAGCTAAGATTACAGAGACAGATTTTCCACAAAAAACATATGGGGTTTATACATTTCCAAAAGGGACATATGAAGCATTACAAATTGTCATTGGAGAAGGAAAAGGACAAAATTGGTGGTGTGTATTATATCCGAATATGTGTTTTAAAGGAAGTGTATTTGAAGTTATAGAAGAAGAAGCAGAACAAAGTCTTCGTGAAGTATTGAATGTGTGGGAATATGCTGATGTATTTGATTCGGGAAACGTCGAGTTGCGTTTTAAATTTCTTGAATATTTTATGAAATAAGAGTACAATAATTTAGAATATTATAGTTAATTATAAATGAAGAAATAGAGAATATTGTACAAATTTGTTTATAATAGAAAGATATATTTGGAAATAAATGTTTTGGGATAACAAACAAGTTTATTATATTTTTGTGCAATCTTTTGTATTTTATCAATTATAGTAGTTAAAATAAAGTATGTATTATAGAAAAGCCGGATAAATGTTACATAATTTGTAGATAAAAAATAGAAGGAGAATTTTATGACAAAAGATATTATTATTACTATTTGTGGACTTCAAACAGGTTCAAATACAGATGGACAACCGATTGAGTCAATTACAACAGGTGAGTATTACTATAAGAATGATAAGCATTATTTTTTATATGAAGAAGTAATGGAAGGGGAAATAAAAACAACAAAAAATCGTATTAAATTAGCTCCGGGTTATATGGAACTTACAAAAAAAGGTGTAGTAAGTGTTCATATGGTATTTGAAGAAAATAGCAAAAATATTACACATTATTATACACCATATGGAACACTTATTATGGGAATTGATACAAAAAAAGTATCTATAAATGAAACAGAAGATGAAATAGATATTGTAGTAGAATATGCATTAGAAATCAATCAGGAATACGTTGCAGATTGTGATATTAAAATCAATGTAAAATCAAAAGGAAATAAAGAGTTTCATTTAGTATAATAATAAACAGAAGATATAAAAAGCGTTTAAAAGAACTTATATTTATAAAGAATATAAAAATAAAAAGATAAATATAGAGGATATTTTATATATTAATTATAGAATTAGAAAAATTTTACAAAAATAAAAGAAAAAAATGAAAATTTATGGTAAAAATTTTAAAAAATAATTTTTTTTGGGAATTATGCCAAAAATTATTTGTTGTTTTTTTACAAAACA
>JAFWXB010000258.1 GCA_017523185.1 Lachnospiraceae bacterium
AAATTTGCTTTTGAAGGTATCCCGACATTTGCACCAGAACATTTTGCGCGTGTGCGTCTCATTGATTCTATGAAACGTAAACAGTTTGTAAAAGGTGTAACACAGATTGCGCAGGAAGGTGCAATTCAGATTTTCCAAGAATACAAAGGTGGAATGGAAGAAATTATCGTAGGTGTAGTAGGTGTACTTCAGTTTGATGTATTAAAGTTCCGTTTGGAAAGCGAATATAATGTAGACATTCGTTTGGAAAACTTACCATATGAACATATCCGTTGGATTGAAAATAAAGAAGAAGTAGATGTGGATAATTTAACAGGAACATCCGATATGAAAAAAGTAATTGATATGAAAGGAAATCCATTGCTTTTATTTATCAATTCATGGAGTGTAGGCATGACTTTAGATAGAAATAAAGGACTTGTATTGACAGAATTTGGTAGAAATTAGTATAATAAAGGCAGTTGCAAACGCAACTGTCTTTTTCTTAAATGAAATGCTTTTTCTAAAATGATATCTAAATAATGTAAATTCGATAATTAAATAAAAATAATATGTTACTGTACGAAATAGTAGTATAACTATGTTGTTTTTATAATAAAAATCATAATCATTATCTATGTTTTGTTATTTTCGAATTTGCATGAAACAATATGTACAATAGTTTTCTAAAATTCTGATTGTCAAATACATCAAATTTCAACCATTAAATAATATAAGTTTAATAATTATCCATTATTTTATAAAATAATAGCTTATTATATAAAGAAATGTATAATTATTGTATTAAAAAAAAGAACATCTATATTTTAGGTGATTTTCTTATAAATTTTAAAAAATGAGCATTTTTGCATCATGGTATGTGATAAACTATGTTTAGTTCGATAGGGAAAGAAAAATAGAATTTCTTATTGACAACTTTGATAAAATGTATTAATATTATCAAAGGTAACAAACATTTGTTCGGAACATATGAACGATAATATAAATAGAAATAAAGGAGAATGATTATGGCAAAAGACGATAAATTAAAAGCATTGGACGCAGCGATTGCACAAATTGAAAAACAATACGGAAAAGGTTCTATTATGAAATTAGGCGAAAATGCAGCTAATATGAATGTAGAAGCAATTCCAACAGGTTCATTAAGTTTAGATATTGCATTAGGACTTGGTGGACTTCCAAGAGGTCGTGTAATTGAAATTTACGGTCCGGAATCTAGTGGTAAAACAACAGTTGCACTTCATTGTATTGCAGAAGTTCAAAAACGTGGTGGAATTGCAGGCTTTATTGATGCTGAGCACGCATTAGACCCTGTTTATGCAAAAAATATTGGTGTTGATATTGACAATTTATATATTTCACAACCGGATTGTGGGGAACAGGCATTAGAAATTACAGAAACAATGGTACGTTCCGGTGCAGTAGATATTATTATTGTGGACTCTGTAGCAGCACTTGTACCAAAAGCAGAAATTGATGGAGATATGGGAGATTCTCATAT
>JAFWXB010000259.1 GCA_017523185.1 Lachnospiraceae bacterium
CTATATTAAAAATCGGAAAATCAATTAACTTAAAATAAAGAAAATCAATTACATATTGATTTGTTACCCTATCAATAAAGTTTCCAATTGCTCCTGCCACAAATGCAATGAGAATCCAATCCATATATCGAAATTTTCTTTCAACAGGAATACGTGTATATACAACACATAACAAAATAACAATCGAAATGGTAAGTACAACTAAAAATCCCATTTTTACATTTAGAAATAATTGTGGATTTTCATTAAATATGGAAAAAGAAAAAATATTGTGTAAAAAAGAAATTGGGTCCATACCAAAAGCTGCACTTTGATTTTCTAAATATCGAAGTTCAAAAACATCTTGGATAATAGGGATTGGATTTTTATCTTTTAAGAATAAAAATGCCAACTTTTTGGTAAATTGGTCAATAAATATTAAAAAACATACAATAATTGTACTAAATAGTATGTTTTTTTTAGATTTTTTCATATTTTCTCCTTTTATTTATAAAATAAAAATTTTACACGAAGTTTTCCTTTTTTACTTGTAGTATTACAATTTTCAAAAATAAAACGACTTTTTCCACGTACAGAAATAATTCCACCATCAGGACAAGATTGATTACAATTTGTAATCGTTTTTCCATTGATAAATACTTTTTCTGCACTTAGATATTCTGCTGCTTCTGAACGTGATAAATGACATGCTTTTGCAATAATGCAATCAATTCGATTGGAAGCTATCATATCAAATCGTTCTTCTAATTGAATATTTGCTTGTAATTCCTTATAATGAACTTTTTCACATACTTCTACCATGGTATGACGGATTTTGTTTACATTTTCCATTAAAAAAGGAAAAATAATTTCTTCACAAAATACATAGTAATCTTGTTCCAAACAAAGAATATCTCCTAACTTACTTCTATCAATTCCAAGATTCATCAATGCTCCTAAAATATCACGATGTGTTAATTTTTCAGCATATTTTGTATTCTTTGGCATAATATGAAGACAGCGAATCGGATAATTCCATTCACGATAAAGAGCATCAGGGATAAATGCAATCATCTGACGCTCTGCACTATCATAACCACCAAAACACTCTGTTTTTGTATAAAGATGATTTTGTACGGAATGATATATATTTATTTCGTTTAAATTTAAAAAATCGCTAAATGTAACAATATTTTTATGGTTTGCCTGTTTGGATAAATCAATCAGACGTTTCTTGCATAATTCCTGTTCGCTCATAATTACAACATAAATCCACCTGTGTCATATACATCAAAACTATTCATAAAGTCTTGAATATCACCTGAGATTTCCACTCCTTTTGGTGTTATTAAAAATATGTAACTGGAAATTTTCTGAATTTTGCCTTGGACTGCATAACTTGCACCGGAAGAAAAGTCAATAATACGCTGTGCTACGTCTGCATTTAATCCTTCTACATTAATGACAATGGTACGTCCATTCAATAATGTATCTACAATTTCTAATTCATGGTCAATTTTTGTTGGTCTTATTACACGTACTTCCATTCCTAACGTCGCCTGCTTTCTTGTTGATTTACTATTACTAATCGGGGTAATCTTAGAAGATGATTTGATAGATTCTTTTACAGCTTCTCTCTCATCTTCTTTATTTTCTTTGATATCCCTGCTAGTTTCTTTTGGAGTTGGTTTCTTATTCTCTTTACGAGGAGCTTTTTTGGTTTTTTGTCGTTTTTCCTTTACTTCTTCTTCATCGTCATCATCTTCTGTATCATTTTCATATTCATCATCATATTCTTCGTCGTATTCTTCATCATCATTTAATCGCATCGCATTTAAAAAATTATCCATTAAACTCATACTTTTCCACCTTTTTTAGTATTTATTTTTATATAAAAATCTATTATTTCGCAGTTGTATAATCTCTTTCTCCAAAAATACCGGTTCCGACACGAACCATAGTAGCACCTTCTTCAATAGCTACCATATAATCTCCTGTCATTCCCATAGAAAGTACATCCATACTAACATTATCTATGTTTTGATTAGCGATGTCAACAGATAATTCTTTAATCTGTCGGAAATATAAACGATTGTCTTCCGGATTTGTTACATATGGAGCAATTGTCATAAGTCCTTTGATATTTACATGTGGAAGTTTTGCAATTTCACGAATCAAAGAAAGCGTTTCTTCTTTTTGTATGCCAAACTTAGATGATTCATTTGCAATATTAACTTCTATTAAGATATTCATAACAATATCTGCTTTTGCTGCTTGTTTTTCGATTTCTTGTGCAAGTTTTAAACTATCCACAGAATGAATTAATGTTGTTTTTCCAATAAGATATTTTACTTTATTTGTCTGCAAATGCCCAATCATATGCCATAAAATATCTTTTGGCAATACTTCATATTTTTCACATAATTCTTGCACTTTATTTTCTCCAAAATTACGAACATTTTCATCATATACTTCCTGTAATAATTCTACAGGTTTTGTTTTACTTACAGCAATCAAAGTTACATCTTCTCTATTTCTGTTTGCGTTCTTACACGCAATTTGAATATTTTGTTCTACCTCTTTTAATTTTATCATAAATTACCTCTTTTCCTAATATTCAAGTTCACCTCTATTTTGCAACTAATTCATGTTCTTCTATGCTTTCGGCATCTAATGCAATATGGTCATACAAAGCAATTCCATATGGTGTCTTTTGAGCTACAATGGCATATTCTTCGTTTTCGTACAAAATGTTAATCTGTTTAAATACAGCATACCCCTTATTGATATTATATACACCAAGTAATTCGTCAGTATCTGTTCCAATACTATACAAATCTATCGAATCTTCCATTACAATTCTATCTCCTTCCGAAAC
>JAFWXB010000260.1 GCA_017523185.1 Lachnospiraceae bacterium
AAAAGTATCATTTTTAAATGATTATAATCAGGTATTTTATTCAATCGTGCTTCAAATGCTTTTTTACTTTCTGAAAATGTTTTTCCATTTTGTAAAGAATCAGATAATTTATTTTTTTTATTGTCGCTTGTATCTTTACTTTCCGGATTTGTATTATTTATGCGAGGAAAATCATCACAATATAGCACTTGTTTCCAATCGTCCTCATAATCTACTGCTACAAGCATTGGAAAACACCGTTCTTCAATTTCTGTCGAATTACAAGCAGTTATTACCATTGCTATTACCAATATACTTGCATTTACTATTATTTTTTTTGATAATCTTCGTTTCATTTTTTATCTTCTTTCTTCATAATTTTCTATATTAATGTGAGTTTTCATTTGACTTTCCCCTTATCAATAACAACGCAGGGCCAATTATCATAACCGGAACCGCAACATAACTGTAATAATCTAAAAATAACTGTACAAAACCATTACTTTCATTCATAGCATAAGCAATTCCGTATACAAAAATTGCAGTTACTATAATTTGTCCAATTCGTTTCAAATCATTCTCTTTGGAATTATCCTCATTTACAGAAGTGTCATACTTTTTTTCTGTTTTGGATGTATTTTGAACTTTGAAAATATCATTATTTGCAGATGAATTGCTTTTTTTTGTATCTTTTAACGCTTTTTTATCTATTAAAACATTATCACTTTCAGAATTTTCATTCTTTTTGTGTTTCGAAGTAGTATTATTTACAGATGGATTACATTTTCCCACATTTTTTAATTTTTTCATCATATCTGCTCCATAATGCATATGGAAATTAATAAGTGCAAATAGTGTAAAAAACCATACAGCAAGCATTAACGCATCCATTCGTTTTAAGAAATTTCCTTTAAACTGTACGGTGCTCATAAGTGTTACAACAGGATAACGCATTTCGGACAAGGAATTTGTTCCAAAATTCCCCAAAAGTAATATATAACTTCCTAAAAAAATAATTGTAGAAATCAAAAGCGATTTTGTAACGGTTCGTATCATCTGTGTACCAAATTTTTTGCCTTTTTCTTCTTTTTTTCCCAATAAAAAAACAGAAAAAAATAATGGTGTTAAAAATAAAAAGACCAAATAACATCCTTCTAATAAATTTTTTGTAGGAGAAATAAAAAAAGTATCGATATATTCCATTTCAAAATCTTTGATTGTAAAAAGCATCATTGCTATATATGGAGCTAAAATTACCCAAAATAAAACTTCATATACTCTTGCCCTGCTTTCAATTCCACCACCTACTGCATATCCTGCTAAAACAACCGTTATCAATAAAATTAAGGCAAACGATTCCTCTTTTATCAATGTATGTTTCATCGCATTTCCAAAAACATATGCACAAAATCCTGCTGTAAAAATACTATGAAGACATACAAATCCAAAACTAAGATATTGTACTATTTTTCCATGCTGTTGTTGCAAAAATGTACCTGCATCTGTTTTCATTTTTCCCAAAAGAAAACCAAGATATCGCAAATACAAATATCCTGCAAACGAACCTAGCAAAATACAAAAAATCCCATCACACCCTGTTAATTTTGCTAAATAAGGGGGCAATAATAATGTCCCAATTCCAATTAAATCAAATATATACAAACGAAATGTCTGTCTATCTGATATCTTTCCATTATTTACAAACATATTTTTCTTCTTTTATTCTTTCTTTTTTAATTTTGTTCTTTCATACCGATTTGCATAAATTGGTCGTTTCCAAAGTAATCGCAATGGAAAACGCACAATAGCATCTTTTTCATCTTCATATCCATTTAATTGCGGTCCAACATATGGTGTCAAATATGGTGTATCAAAACTTGTCAATCTCGCAAGATGAATTAAAATTGCAAAAATCCCTACAAGAAAACCAAAATATCCAAGCCATGCTGATAACACAATAATAAAAAATTTTAAAATACGAAATGAAAATGCAAATTCTTCATTTGGAATTGCAAATGAACATAATGCTGTAAATGCTACTACAATAACTACAATCGGACTTACCAAATTTGCTTCTACTGCTGATTGTCCAATAATCAATCCACCAACAATTCCAATTGTATTTCCCATAGCCCCTGGAAGACGTACTCCGGCTTCACGCAACAACTCAAATGACAATTCCATTAAAATAACTTCTAATGCTGCTGGAAAAGGAACGCCACTTCTCGCTTGCCAAAAAGATAATAACAAAGGTGTTGGCAAAATTTGTGTATGAAAATTTGTCATTGCAAGATAAAGTCCCGGAAGTGTCAATGAAAAAAATGCTGATACATATCGCAATATTCTCGCAAAAGTTGCCATTTGAAATCGATTATAATAATCATCTGTTGTTTTCAAAAATGAATTAATATCGGTTGGAAGTAATAAAACCATTGGCGAATTGTCTACAATTACAACAACTTTTCCTTCTAAGACAGACATTGCAGCCCTATCCGGTCTTCTCGTCGATTGAAATTGTGGAAACGGTGAATACCATTTTTCTTCTGCAAGCTGTTCCATCACACCACTATCTAATACTCCATCTATTTCATATGCTGTTAATCGTTTATGTGTTTCCTCAATAAGTGCAGGGTCTGCCAAATCTTCAATATAAACAAGTGCTACATTGGTATGTGAACGAATCCCCATTTGAAATTCCTTTACTTTCAGTCTTGTACTTCGGATTCGTTTTCGAATAAGTGCTGTATTGGCTTTTTCTGACTCCGTAAAGCTTTCATTTGAGCCTCTAACAACCTTTTCTGTATCTGACTCATTTACTCCCATCCACGGATAGCCTTGGTCTTTAATTTTTAATGCTCCTGCAAATCCATCTACAAACAATATCGCATCTCCTGCCAAAAGACCTTTTGCAGCATCTTCAATCGTTTGAAAAGGGGTCACATCAGAAAGACCAAATGCATTCGCATTCAAAGCCTGATTTACTTCATTTTCCGGTAATGTTTGTAAATACGCAATCAATCCCCCTAATGCAGAACGTTCTAATGCCATATTTCCAACATTTACTTCTATATAAACAAGAAAACATAAAATCGTGCGATTTCTTCCTATCGTCATCCACCGAAATTTCACATCATCACAGCCTGAAAATGTATTTTTAAAGGCTTTTTCATTTTCCTTAATATCTGTTGTAATTGGCTGTTTTTTATTACTCATACTCCCTCCAGAATAAACAAATTAAACTTATTTCTCATTAGTTAAAGAACATAAGTTCGATAATTATAATTTTTCCATAAAAATAATACATGATTATCTCAAAAACACTTAATTATTTGATTTTTTTAGAAAATCTCCCATCTTTATTTTCTTTTACTTATTTGTCGAACTCACGTTGAATACAAAAAAATATATTTTCCAACAAAAAAAGAACACCCTAAAAGATAGATTGTCTTTTAAGATGTTCTTATTATGCGTATTCTTATTTCTTTTATTCCATTTTTTAGTCTTGTTTTATAATAACTTCTTTCATAGCATTTGCTTGATTTTCTACATGCACATGAATGGAGTCTAACGCCATTTTTTGATTTCGTTCTACTAATGATTGATAAATATTATCGTGTTCTTTAATTAAAGTTGGATATATTTCTGTATCCTTTAAATATTCGATACGATAACGATAAATTTGTTCACGAAGATTATTTAACATATTTACCAATTTTGGATTTTCTGTAGCTTCATAAATAACATCATGAAATTTTACATCAGCTTCTGCAATCAATTTTACATTTCCTGACTTTAAACTAAGTTCAAAATCTTGTTTACATTCTTTTAAACGAACCAATTGCTCTTCCGTAATACGGTTGCACGCTACTTGCGATGCCAGTTCATCTAATGCACCACGAATCTCAAGTACATTTTCCATGTCTTTCAATGTCATTTTGGCTACTTCTGCACCTTTACGCGGCATCGTAACTGCCAGACCTTCTTGTTCCAGCATACGAATGGCTTCACGAATTGGCGTACGACTTACTCCAAGCTTTGATGCAAGCTGGAGTTCCATTAAACGCTCACCCGGTTTTAATTCACCTTTTAAAATTGCCTCACGCAGTGTATTAAATACGACATCCCGCAGCGGCAGATAAGCGTTCATGTTGAGTTTTAAATCATCTGTCATTCTATTTCTCCTATACTCTTTTATATTTTTTCCGCTCTAACTTCTGCGGTTGTTGTAAATAGTTGTAAGATACACTTGCTTTGCAAGGCCCGATTCTAACATATCATCATATGCTTTTTTTGCAGTTTCTTCATCTGCAAAAAGACCAAATACAGTTGGACCACTTCCACTCATCATGGAATTAATTGCTCCTGATTGTAACATTTGTTGCACAATTTCTGCAATAATCGGATAATGTGGAATCGTAACAGTTTCAAGCACATTTCCCATATGACTTGCAACTGCATATAAATCTTTATTCTTAATATCTGTAACAAGCTGATTAATATTCGGATGTATCATATTTTCATCTAATTTTAAATTTTCATATACAAATTTTGTAGACACGGAAATCTGTGGTTTTGCAATTAATACCGGACATTTTACCATTGGAGGCAACTGTGTTAATTCTTCTCCAATTCCTTCTGCTAACGCAGTTCCACGCATCAAACAATATGGAACATCTGCCCCAATTTTTACACCACGTTCCATAAGTTCCTTTTGAGAAAGTCCCAAATCAAAAATACGATTCATACCATATAACATTGCTGCTGCATCGGAACTTCCACCAGCCATACCTGCTGCAACCGGAATTCTTTTCACTAAATCCACCGAAACGCCTTCTTTTATATCAAACTCGTCCATCAATAATTTCCCTGCCTTGTATACAAGGTTACTTTCGTTTGTCGGAACATAAGAAAGGTTGGACTTAATTACAATTCCAGGTTCATGTGTTTTTATAATATCAAGTTTGTCATATAAGTGAATTGTCTGCATAATCATACGAACTTCATGGTATCCATCCGAACGTTTTCTCACAACATCCAATCCGAGATTTATTTTTGCTAATGCCTTTAATGTAATTTGTTCCATAATTTTTCCCCTTTCACTTGTATACAAGATACATTATACATCTATTTTCAAAAAAATCAATGAGGTACTTCACAAAATACAATTTTTATCCGATAATATAATTAGAAAACAATTCGTATGATTAAAATATTTTATAATATATATAATATTATTATTTTTTTACACTATTTATATTTATTGTTAAAATATTATATACAATTTGATTCAACAAATGAGCACATGATTATTTTCATTATATTGTAAAATGGATACCTATATGGTATGATTTGATTTATGATATAAAATAATTTTTAGATATTCTATTGGGTTGTTATATTATAGATAATAAAAATAATATTTTGTGATAAAAATCCTCTTATAATATGTATACAATATTCTGAACATATTCGCAACTATCATAAAAAATATATTTAAAATAAAATATATCCAATAAATCAAATAAATAAATTTTTTATTTCAACTTTATAAAATAATAGCTGAGCTATTTTAAATATTTTTTCCAAGGAGGGATTTTATGAGCGTTCAAGCAATTAACGGAGTTAGAACAACTCCAAGAACTACACCAATTTCACAGGTAACAAGAAATGAAGAAGTAAATACAACTGCTGCTAATACTTCCAGTACACAAAATGTAACTTCTACATCAACCGGTTTTGATGACACGGCCGCTGTCTATGAAAAAACAAAAACACCGGATGCTAGTGTAACTGTAAAAAACAGTATGTTTGACCGTGAAGCAATTATTGCACAGATGAAAGCTGATACAGAAGCTCGTATGAACCAAATGACGAGCCTTGTACAACAAACAATTGCTCAACAAGGTAATAAAATCGGTATGTCAGAAGATGTCTGGTCATTCCTTGCAAAAGGGGACTTTACTGTATCTCCTGATGTAAAAGCACAAGCACAGGCTGATATTGCAGAAGATGGATATTGGGGTGTAGAAAAGACTTCAGACCGTATTTTAGAATTTGCAAAAGCACTTTCCGGAAATGACCCAAGCAAAGCAGATGAACTTTTAGATGCATTCAAAACAGGCTTTAAAGAAGCAACAAAAACATGGGGCAAAGACTTACCTGATATTTCTCAGAAAACATACGAAGCTGTAGAAAAGAAATTTGCAGAATGGAAAGCTGAAACAGACGAAACAAAAGAACAAGTAACAGAAGAAGCAAATAAAGAAGCTCAACAAAATGCACAAAAAGCTGCTGCTACTGTTACACAGACAACAGGCAATATTGTTTAAGAATTTTTGTTACATAAACATATTTTATAGGTGATAGGTGAAAAGAGAGACTGCTTATGCAGTCCCTCTTTTCTATTAATTAAAAATTTGCTTTATTATTACAAATCATTTTTAACATAATACTAAACAAAAATAACACCTTATCATATAGCTAACTCATTATAATCTCTCATAAATTTTAATCTTTTTTCATGTAGAGTTTCCATCTCGCCTACAATAGCAACATTATCATATATTCTTATTGATTTCCAACCAGTCACTTTACATCCCCAATTATTGATTGTCATTTTTTCTCCCTTATACATTACATATTTATCATCAACTGACACTCCAACGGCTAAAGCACGTTGGGTTCTTATGTACATTCACTTCCAAATATACTCGAAAGCATACAAGACTAATGCGTTTCCATAAGACTTTTACTACCAAAGATACCTCTAT
>JAFWXB010000261.1 GCA_017523185.1 Lachnospiraceae bacterium
CTTGTAATCAATCTTGCATTTTTATCAAACTTGGTAAATTTTATATTATCTTCGATACATTTAGCAGCTTTTCTATTATTTTCTACAAAAATAGAATATTCTCCACCTCGGCTTAAACTTTCCAGTCCCATTTGACCACTTCCGGCAAATAAATCGAGAAAATAACTTCCTGGAATATCATATTGTAATATATTAAATAAAGTTTCCTTAATTTGGTCTGAAGTAGGTCTTGTATCAAGTCCTTCCGGAGCTTTGAGTGGAAGGCTTCTTGCTGTTCCTGCGATAATTC
This sequence comes from Lachnospiraceae bacterium, assembly GCA_017523185.1. The sequence continues at coordinate 290 of JAFWXB010000261.1, forward strand.
TCATGTAATTTCTCCTTTTAATATATATATTGTAGAAATATTAACAATCATTAAATCTAATAGCTTTTTTATTTCTTATTTTGTGTCCTTTAAAACATCTTTGTTTTTTATAATATAATCTACCAATGAAATAATGGTCAGTGCTAACGCAATATAAGTAAATATATCACCTAAAAGAGGAAATGGTGCTGTTTGTATGTCTAAAATCAGTACAATTACCATAAACATCTGAAATGTAGTTTTAAATTTTCCCCAATAACTTGCTGCAATTACAACACCATTATCAGAAGCGATTAAACGAAATCCACTTATAATAAATTCTCTGGAAATAATAATAATTACAATCCATGAAGCTAATTTGCCTTTTTCAATAAGACAAATTAAAGCAGAACATACTAAAAGCTTGTCTGCCAAAGGGTCCATAAATTTTCCAAAATTCGTTACAAGATTATTTTTTCTTGCAAGATATCCATCTAAAAAGTCTGTAATACTTGCAATAATGAAAATTGTAACTGCAATATAATTTCCATATCCCTCAAAATTTGGAGATAATAAGAAAAATACAAAAAATGGAATTAAAATAACACGCAATATTGTTAATTGATTTGGTAAATTCATCTTCATATTATATTTCTCCTTATTTGCTATTTGTGTTTTCTAATTTTAATTAGTTAAAATTTATTAAAAATAAAAAAGCATTCTAAATATGCTTTCCATATATTTTTAGCAATTTGCTAAACTCATGTTATCTAAGAAACGATTTCACCTATTAAATCGTATTCATATGCACCTGTAACTTTTACTTTTACAATATCTCCAGTCATAAGTTCTTCTTGTGTTTGAATAAAGATATATCCATCTACATTTGGTGCATCACGATAGGTTCTTCCAATATAAGCATTTTCATCTGCTACTTTTCCTTCGATAAATGCGTAAGTAATCATACCTTTTAGCGTTTCGTTTTTATCGAAAATTACTTCTTCTTGAAGTTCCATAACATCTGCTTGCCAATCCAATTTTGTTTCCTCATCTATTTGATTCTCAAATGTGGCAGCAGGTGTTCCTTCTTCCGGAGAATATGCAAAAGCTCCTAAACGGTCAAATTCCATATCGTTAATAAATTGCATAAGTTCTTCATGCATTTCTTCTGTTTCTCCAGGAAAACCACAAATTAAGGTTGTACGAAGTGTAATATCAGGAATGCGTTCTCTTAAATATTGTATACGCTCTATCAACTCTTTTTGTGTAGTACGTCTACCCATCTTTTTCAAAATAGCATCATGGCAATGTTGAATTGGCATATCTAAGTAATGACATACTTTTTTATTTCGAATTATAGATTCAATTAATTCTTCATAAATTTCTTCCGGATAACAATACATAATACGAATCCAGAAAAGACCTGAAATTTTATTTAATTCATCTAAAAGACGATGTAAAGATTTTTCGCCATATAAATCAATACCATAAAGTGTCGTTTCCTGTGCAACTAAAATCAATTCTTTTACACCATTATCTGCAAGTTCTTTCGCCTGTTCTACAAGTTCTTCTATTGGAACACTTCTGTATCTTCCACGAATAGACGGAATAATACAGTAGGTACAGTTTTTATTACAGCCTTCTGCAATCTTTAAATATGCATAATGACCACCTGTTGTAACTGTACGTTTATTCGAAAGTTTTGGAAGCCCTTCTAATGTGTACATATTTTTGTAGAAATTCTTATTTAAGGCTTGTTCTACAGCTTCTACAATAGCATCATAAGAATTTGTACCTAAAATTGCATCTACTTCCGGAATTTCCGTTTTTATTTCATCTTGATAGCGTTGTGCAAGGCATCCTGTTACAATTAAAGCCTTACACTTTCCATTTTCACTTTTTTTGTATTCTGCCATTTCAAGAATTGTGTTAATACTTTCTTCTTTCGCATCATTGATAAAACAACAACTGTTAATAATAATAATATCTGCTTCTGTTTCATCATCGCAAAGTTCAATTCCTTGTGCTGTCAACATTCCAATCATAAATTCAGAATCTACAAGGTTTTTATCACATCCAAGTGAAATAAATAACAATTTCTTATTTTTCATAAAATTTAATTTTCTGTTGCTATTTTGTGATTTTAACACAAAACGCAAATAGACCCTTTCTTTCCATCTTTTTTGGATATTTTTAAAATATTCTTAAGTTGGTTTTTCGTATTTTATCTTATAGAACTATAAGTGAGTAAATTTAAAATATTGACATATAAATAAGGTTGCCACAAATGTCGTATCAGAATATGTGGCAACCAATGTGTCTTTTTTCTAATTTTCTTCTTCAGCCATGATTTTTACATCACTATTAATTAATTCTTCTACTGCAATAGATAATGGTTTATTGCATTTTGGATGTATTACATTTGTTTCTGCACCATCAATCAACTGACGTGCTCTTTTTGCTGCTGCTAAAACAATAGAATAACGGCTGTTTACCACAGGTTCTTCACCAATTTCTACATTGTTATTTACTACTTTCATAAGTTCTACATAAGATGGATGAATCATAATTACTCTCCTTTCGAAAAGCTAAAAAGCTCTTTTCTCATATTATTAATAAATCCTATATTAGCTGATGCACGATAATCTTCGTTTGCTTTTTGATTCATTGAACGCTCATTTGCGATAATATTATTTACACAATCTACGCAAACTTCCAATTCATCGTTTATCACTAAATAATCATATTGTTCAATGCCTAATGATTCTTCATAAGC
>JAFWXB010000262.1 GCA_017523185.1 Lachnospiraceae bacterium
ATCGTATTGAAGCAATTGTGCGTAATTTGAATTATATGGGAATCCTTTCCGTTTGTGAAGATAATAATATTTTTATTCTTCCAGGGAAACCGTTACCAACAACGATTGAAACATATGAAGACCATCGTGTTGCTATGGCTTTTTCCTTGGTGGGTGTTTGTGTAGATGGAATTCAAATAAAAAATCCGTCTTGTACTAAAAAGACATTTGAAAATTATTTTGAAGTACTCGAAGATGTAGTATATTAATTGCAAATAAGTAAGAGCTAATGGATAAAATTAGCTCTTATTTTATTTTTTGATTTTATTTTATAAAAAGAAATGATATAATAAAATTTACATGAGCAATGAGAGAACTGATGTTAAATATAGAAACCTTAAAAAATAGAGGAGGTTTATAAATGGAAAAACAAATGATATTCCATATTTTAAATATGGACGAAACAAAAGATGAGGATAAAATCAAAGAAGCCTATCTTACTCTTTTAAAACAGACAAATCCGGAAGATGACCCGGAAGGCTTTAAACGACTTCGTGAAGCATATGAAGCAGGAATTGCGTTTACCCGTACACCGGAAATAGAAGATGAGGAAGAAGAACAGACAGAGATTTCTATTTGGATAGATAAAATTAATGCAATTTATTTAGATATTTATACGAGATGTGATATAGAGGAATGGGAAGAACTATTAGAAGACCCTGTATGTAACGATTTAGATACTTGTTTTGATGCAAGAGATGCCTTTTTGGTGTGGATGATGAATAATCATATTTATTTGCCAAATAAGATTTATTTCATATTAGATGAAAAATTTCAAATTCGTGAAGATAGAGAAGAATTAGCAGAAAAATTTCCGGAAAATTTTTTAAATTATATTATTTATTATATAGAACATGAAGAATTTTTATGTTATGACTTATTTCAGGTTACAAATAAGTCTGCAATGAATGTAGATGCTTATATTCGTGCATATTTTGAGTTAAAAGATGCTGTGGAAGAAGGTCAGTATGAAGGCATTGAACAAAAATTAGAAGATATGAAAGCTTTTGGTGTATATATGCCATTTGAAGATGTAGAAAAAATGCGTTTTCTGTTAGAAACAGAACATAAAGAAAAAAGTCTTGATATTGCAGAACAACTTTTTGCAGATTTTTCAGATAATATTTATATTAAATATTGGTGTGGAATAGTTTTTTTGGAAAATGGACAAACAGAGCGAGCAAATATATTATGGGAACAAGTGTTAGAAGAAGTTCCGGACCATTATGGTGCAAAAGTAAGAAAGATATATTATCTTGTAGAGAAAAAAGAGTATGAAAAAGCAAAAAAATTGATTTTTGACATTTTAAGGATAAATGGGGAAGATAAAAAGATGATTGCTTTGCTTCATAGAATAAATAAGACGATTATTGAAGAATATGAAGAAAAGTTAAAAGGAACATATGAAACAGAAGAAGAACGTTTTAAAGATGAACTTGAACTGGGGTGGTGTTTGTTTCAAAATGAACATGAAGAAGAGGTTCTTTCCCTTTTAAAAGGAAAACAACCGGAAAAAGATAGTAAATTGGAGTATACATGGTTCAATTTGATGTCCAGAGTGTATTATGAAATAGATTGTTTTGAAGAAGCCTATCCACTTTTCAAACGTTTATTAGAACTGATTCAAAATATGCCGGAAGATGGTAGAGAAGAAACAAAGGAGCAAAAAGCAAAAGAAGGTCAGGTTTATCAGATGTCGAGTTGTTGTGCTTATAATATAGAGGAGCAAGAACAAGCACTATCTTATATAAAAATGGCACAAGCATTTGCTCAAAAAAATAATAATATTCAAGAACTTTTAGAATATTTGGATTATGAAGCGTGGTTGTTATTGCAATATGAAGAATATGAGAAATGTATTGAAATATGTGAAAAGATATTAGAGAAAAATGATAGATATTTTTCGGCGTATCAATTTCGTCAAGAAGCAGCATTTCATCTTGGTAAGGCACAAATGGTTGTTAATGATTTTTATAATGCGATTGATATTTTTTCAGGATATTATAAACCATATCTTTTGGCAGTACAGGTGTTTTTTGATTATGACCAGCATGAAGATGCGAAAGGTGTAATTGAACGAGCAAAAGCGAATGAAGTAGAGTTTTCTCCAAAATTAAAGCTGTATGAAGTAAAAGTATTGCGAAATTTAGCAGAAACAAAAGAAGATAGAGAACCGATTTTTACACTTGCAGAAGAAATTTTAGAAGAAATTTCAAGAGAATCAAATCAAGAGAGTTGTGATATAGAAGATAAATCTGAAGTACGTTATGAAATTGCATTGCTTCATTGGGATAATAATGATTATAATCCGGCACTTAAAGCATTAAATGTGGCAATTAAGGAAAATCCAAAACGTATGCAATATCGTTTGATTCGTGGCTATATTTATCAGGATAAAAAACAGTTTAAAAAAGCTCTAAAAGAGTATTATATTACAGAGAAAAAATATTGGGATTATCCAAACCTCTATTATAATATTGGTATTTGTCATGAACAATTGGATAATATGAAAGATGCAATTCTCAATTATGAAAAAGCCTTAAGTTTAGAAGAAGGATTTCGAGATACTTGTGAACGATTATTCCAGTATTATAAGAAGCAATATGGTAAAACATATAAAAAAGATGATTTTGAAAAAGCATTGGAATATATCAATCGTCAATTAGCATGTACGGAAAATTGCTATTATTTGGTAGAACGTGGACGTTTGTATATGATGGCATTTGAATTAAAAGAAGCAATTGCAGATTATGAAAAAGCACTTACTTATGTTTCAGATGATTGGGCTGCACATAATAATTTAGGCTGTTGTTATAAGTATA
>JAFWXB010000263.1 GCA_017523185.1 Lachnospiraceae bacterium
AATCTTTTTTTTTTTTTTTTTCCTTTAATTATAGGTATTTTTATATCATGTTGATTTTTTTTAATTATTTATTCTGGGGCTGTATGTTTTTGTAATTCTTTTTCTTGTGCTTTTAAATGTACTTCTTGTGCTTTATTTTGTAATTTTTTTTGATGCATTATTTCTTCATCAACATCTTGTAACAAAAATACAACTTTAACAATAAATTCAGTTCCTTCTCCAACTTTACTTTCTACGGAAATTCTTCCTCCCATCAATTCTACCATATTTTTGGTAATGGAAAGTCCCAAGCCGGTTCCCTGTATTCCATTCGTTTTTCCGTTTTTTTCACGTTCAAACGCATCAAAAATTTTATCTAAAAACTCAGGTGCAATTCCTATTCCATTGTCCTTTATGGAAAAAATATACGCTCCAAATCCCGACTGTACAATCGGGATTTGTCTGATTTTCCAATCAATTTTACCACCTTGTGTTGTAAATTTTACTGCATTTCCTAATAAATTAATAAAAATCTGATTTAAACGCAATTTATCACAGTATACATAGTGATTTTGAATCTCGCAATCGACAAAAAATTCCAATTCCTTTTCTTGCGCCTGTGGAAGCATCATCATCTTTACTTCTTCTATAATTTCCAACAAATTATATTCATTTTCATCAATGCGTACTTTTCCACTTTCAATACGGCTCATATCCAAAACATCATTAATAAGGCTCAACAAATGATTTCCTGCTGATAGTATTTTCTCCAAATAATTACTTACTAATTCTCTATCTTCAATATGACTTTTTGCAAGATTGGAAAATCCTACAATCGCATTCATTGGTGTTCGAATATCATGGGAAACATTTGATAAAAATGCTGTTTTTGCTTTATTTGCCTTTTTTGCCTCTACTAATGCTTCTTCTAATGCAGATTTTTGATGAATCTCATTTTTTACTTGTTTATCGACATCCATAACAGCTAATACAACTTTATGAATGTGATTATTTGGTGCAAATGCTGCCACCATAATATGCACACGATACCATCGTTCTATTCCATCTGCAATCTGTCTATAATTAAAAAAATAAAACAAATTTTCTTTATTTAAGTGTTTTTCCATATAGTCAACAGAACACATTCTATAAAACATTTCTCTATCCTGTTCATGTACATACTTTTTTGCATAATATTTGATAGATTCTGTAAATAACTCAGAATCTTTTGAAGTCATATACTCTGAAAAAAGGAATAAGGAATCTTGTTTTGCTTCTCCTAATACTTCCAAACTACCCGTTTGTAAATCCAAATAAAAAGAAGATTTAAACAAACGACTTAAACTGTGGATTTTAGAAGAACTTACATCTCGTTCCTGTTCAAAGTTTACAATAAATAAATATGTTTGTAAAATTGAAAGTGCAATTCCAATACATAAATACGGACTATTCTGATTTATAATCTGTAAAATTCCAAAAACCATTGGAAAAATAAAATACGACAACATCGTAAGATATGTATTTTGCTCCTTAAAATCCTTTGTTTTTAGCATATGAAACGTAGTTTTAATTGCAGAAAAAATAATATATCCATATGTTACACCAATTTGCAAAAAATATCCATCACCTCTATGATACATTCCATTTTCATCAATAAAGAAAAACCAACCATTCCAAACAGAAATGACGGAAATTACCA
>JAFWXB010000264.1 GCA_017523185.1 Lachnospiraceae bacterium
AATGGTACTGTTTTAGAAGGTGGCTATGTAGAATGTACATTCAAAAATGATGCTTTAGGTGACCCACTTGTTACAGGTGAAGGTCTTGCAGCACTTGGCGTTATGACACCTGCTATGTTCGAAAGCATGAAAGAACAGACATTAAAAATCACAAAAATCGTTGCTGATGATTTAAAATCTATCGGTCTTGATTTATGGGATATCAAATTTGAATTTGGTTACAATAATGACGAAGTTATTCTTATTGATGAAATCGCTTCCGGAAATATGCGTGTTTACAAAGATGGTAACATTGTTGAACCTGTAGAACTTACAAAACTTATCTTAAACAGATAAAATATTGTATTATTAACAAATTAAAATAACATATTTAAAAACGGTCAATATACACTTCGTATTTTGACCGTTTTTATTATTATCAATTTTTTAGATATATTCTTTTATTTTGTTATAAATAAACATATAATTTCCTTATTTCTTAATTTAACGTAAGTTTGATAATTTATAAATCTATATTTAAAATACATGGAATAGAATAAAACTATAACTTTGAAAGTGCGTTTTGATGATTTACAATATAATTTTCCTATTATATCTTGTATTGCTGAACTCACATTAATTTATTTGTATAATTTCTCTATAAATACACATACTTCTATTATCCTTTATGATTCAAAAGGAATATATCATCTTACTACACATTTTATAATATTCGATATTATATTCGTATGAAAAAATAATACAAACACTCTCCCATTCTAAGAATAAAATATTTACTATTTATTTTTTACTCACTTATAAATTTTTTATATTTAAAAAAAGGAGCTTTTTTATGCAATTTATAAACCCTACACAAACACAACATATCAATTATCACAATGACAAAACTTGTTTCAATGAAATGGAGCCTGAAATTGATGCAGACTATCTTTTTTCTACGAATTGCTATCACTATGGAGAATTAGTAACTGCAATTATTGAAGACGAAGAAGAACATGAGCGTTACACATAAAGTGCATCAAATACTTCTGTTACACTATCATTAATAACTAAATCTGCAAATCTGTCTTGTTCTGTTTCTTGCTTATTAATAATAACTAAATATTTTCCTGAAAAATGACCACTTCGAACAAGACCTGCTGCCGGATAAACTGCCAACGAAGTACCTGCAACAATTATCATATCTGCTTGTGCAATCGCCTGCTCTGCTTCCAAAAATACTTCCTGCTTTAATGCTTCTCCATAAAGTGTTACATCAGGTCGCACTATTTTCCCGCATTTCTCACACTTTGGTACTTCTGTTGTGTGTTTCATCCATTGTTCGGAATAAGTTTCGCCACAACCTATACAATAATTTCTTGCAGAACTTCCATGTAATTCCAAAACACGTTTACTTCCTGCTTTTTGATGCAAGGAATCAATATTTTGTGTAATAATGGCTTTTAATTTTCCATTTTGTTCTAATTTCACTAACTTTTCGTGAAATGAATTTGGTTTCGCATAATCAAATATCATTTCATTGCGATAAAAATCAAAAAATTCTCTTGGGTGCATATGCATAAAATCACAATGTAACATATATTCGGGACTATATTTATAAGTTTTCTTTTTTCCACCTTCGGTATAAAGCCCCTCTGTTCCACGAAAATCCGGTAATCCACAATCGGTTGAAGTTCCTGCTCCACCAAAAAATACAATATTTTGCGATTCATCTATCATCTTTTGTAATGTTTCAATTTGTTGTTTTTGAATTGCCATAAAAAACCTCCCACCATTTTTTTTATAATACCATAAATTCCAATACTTGTATTTCATTTTTTCAAAAAAACTGTAAATACTAAGACTAGCAACATAAATTTATTATATAAGGAGTATCTATGAACCATCATAAAACAACAGCCGAAATTCCTAATGTAAACGACGATTATTTATTTGCAGCCTCTAATCGAGATTGTACAGGACTTATTCCTTCCGGCATACAAGGAAATGACGAAGTAGATAATTATGAAGAAATTTATCCTTATCTTCCTGGTTATTTTCCAAGACCGGAAAATATTCCAACAATGAATGAATCGAAAAATCCACTAAAATAAAAATTTATACAAAATGAAACAAATTTATAAGTTGTATCTTTTTTATTTAGTTAAAATAATAAATATATAAACAAATTCTTATAAAACCAGCTTATAAATGATTATTTTTTTCAAAAAAGGTCATACTTTTTATTATTTATGCAATGTATGACCTTTTTTTATTGCTTTTTTTTCCATTTTCGATTATTATTATTCATTGAAAAATTAAAAATTATAACATTTATATTGGAGGTTATAAACCATGGCAAGAACTGCACAAGATTTTATGAATTTAATTCAAGAACATGATATCAAAATGGTTGATTTTAAAATTGTTGATATCAATGGCCAATATCGTCATGTAACCATTCCTGCAAAACAGTTTAATGAAGATACATTAAAAAACGGAATTGGTTTTGACGCTTCAAACTATGGCTATGCTGTTGTAGAAAAAAGTGATATGGTATTCATCCCAGATTTAGATACTGCGATTGTAGACCCATTCTGCGAAATTCCAACACTTTCTGTAACAGGTAATGCAATGATTATTGATTATCCGGAAAATCGTCCATTAGACCAATATCCTCGTAATATCGTACTTGCAGCAGAACAGTACATGAAAGATACAGGTATTGCAGATACAATGTTAATTCTTCCTGAATTTGAATTCCACTTATTTGACAATGTAGGTTGGAATGTACAACCAAATTCAATTGGTATGAATATTGATGTAGAACAAGCTTATTGGAATACAGAAAATCAAGGAAAAGGCTGTGTTATTCCACATCAAAAAGCATATCATGTAGCAAAACCTTTTGACCGTTCTTATGAATGTCGTTCTGAAATGTGCTTAGAAATGGAAAAAGCAGGTATTCCAATTAAATATCATCATCCGGAAGTAGGTGCTGCAGGACAGTTTGAAATTGAACCAATGTTAGGTCAAATGTCAAAAATGGCAGATAATACAATGATGATTAAATATATCATTCATAATACTGCTTTAAAATATGGAAAAACTGCTACGTTTATGCCAAAACCTGTTTATGGTGAAGCTGGAAATGGTATGCATGTACATATGTTATTATTAAAAGATGGTGAACCTGTTTTCTCTGATGATAACGGATATTCACATTTAAGCAAAGAAGCACATTATTTTATGGGTGGTTTATTAAAACATATTGCTTCTTTATGTGCAATTACAAATCCAAGTACTAACTCATTCAAACGATTAGTTCCTGGATTTGAAGCACCTGTAACTGTAGGATATGCAACATCAAATCGTAGTGCCGTTATCCGTATTCCTGCTTA
>JAFWXB010000265.1 GCA_017523185.1 Lachnospiraceae bacterium
CATTTCCACTAATTTATCAACATTAAGAATCCCCCAAGATGGATTTTGGTTATTTTTTATTCTGTCAACCGAATCATATAACAATAATTTTGCGACTACCGGTGTTAATTTTGGATATTTTTCATAAGCCAATGCTAATGCCCCTGTAACAATCGGTGCAGACATAGACGTTCCACTTTTTTTCTCATACATCACACCTCGATTTGATGTACTTAAAACATCTGTTCCGGGTGCTAATACTTCCGGTTTTACAATACAACACGACGTCGGTCCTCTACCACTATATCCACTTAATAATTTCGTTGTATATTTACTCTCCTCACTTGAACCTACGGTAATCACATTTCTGGAAATTCCCGGTACTGTTATGGAATTTCTTTCAGGTCCATTATTTCCTGCTGCTGTAACAATAGTTACTCCATCTTCCCAAAGCAAATCTAACTTCTCTAATAACTTTTGTTGTATGACTTGATTTGCATAAGGTACATATCCCATTGAAAAATTCAATAATTTTAAATTGTATCTTTTATGATTCTCCAAAATCCAATCTAACGCATCTAATGCATCACTTGTTTTTCCATTCCCTTCATTATCTAATATTTTAAACACCATAACTTCGGCTTTCGGTGCCATCCCCATAATCCGTCCATCACTTGCACTTCCATTCCCACACAAAATCCCCAAAATATGTGTTCCATGTCCATTATCATCATAAGATTCTTTTCTATTATTTACATAATCCTTAAAATAAATTACATTCGAACGAATATCCGGATGACGATACGCTCCTGTATCTAATAACGCAATACGAACGTTTTTTCCTGTAAGTCCCATTTGATATACTTTTTCTGCGTGTACCAATTGTTTTACATGATTCATATTTTTTTCTTTTCTTATAAAATATGAAAAAAACATATTATCTGTGATATAACTTTATATAATATCTCTAATTCTTATCTACTCCAAAAAAACTGCCAATAGGATTTTATATACCTATTGGCAGAACATTTCATTATCCTTTATTTTCTATTTATTACTCATTTCTAAAAGTTTTTGACGCATTTCTGCTTCAATCTGACGAAGCTGTGTTTCTGCATTTCTTCGTTTTTCTCTGCCTTCTTCTTGAATTTTCATAACCTCATCTAATGTACTAATAAGTGTTTGATTCGTTGCTTGAAGTGTTTCAATATCTACAATTCCGCGTTCTGATTCTCTTGCTGTTTCAATTGTTGCTAATCTTAACTGTTCTGCATTCTTTCGAAGCAATGCATTTGTCATATCTGTTACTTCACGTTGTGCTCTTGCAGCTTCTGTAGAATGACTTAAACCAATCGCAATTACCATCTGACTTTTCCATAATGGAATTGTATTCACAAGCGTAGACTGAATTTTATCTGACATTACAGTATCATTATTTTGAATCAAACGAATTTGAGGTGCCATTTGTAAAGATACAGTACGTGTCAAATCCAAATCGTGAATTTTCTTTTCAAAACGATTACACATTTCTGCAAAATCTTTTGCTCTTTGTGTATCTTCCGGTAAACCACTACGTTGTGCTCTTGCAATTAATTCCGGTAATTCCGTATTTCTTGCCTGCTCTAATTTTTGTTTCCCTGCCAAAATATACATGGAAAGTTCCTTGAAATAATTCAAGTTTAATTCATACATCTTATCTAACATTGCAACATCTTTTAACATTGTAATTTGATGTGCTTCCATTGCTTTACAAATCTTATTGATATTTTCTTCTGCTTTATCATATTTTACTTTCATATTGGTAAGTTTATCTTTATTTCGTTTAAAGAGTCCACCAAAAAAGCCCTTTTCTTCTTCCTCCTCATTAAAATCCTTTAATTCCCTTACCACATCTGTAAGCATTTGACCTACTTCGCCTAAATCTTTTGTACGAACGTTATTTAATGCTGTTTCCGAAAAATCTGCAATCTTTTTCTGACTGCCTGCACCATACTGTAATACCATTTGTGTATTCGTCAAATCAATTTGTTTTGCAAAATCATTCACCATTTTCTGTTCTTCCGGTGTTAATTGTGTTGCTAATACTTCTTCTTCTGCTTTTTTTACTACTTCTGCATCTTGTGGTTTTACTACTTCTTCTTGTACCGTTGGAAACGGCTCAAACGTCAATGTAGGTGCTTGCTGTAATAATTCATCTAAATCTTTACTCATATTCCCCTCATTTCTGCACAATTTATCTTTTTGTGCATTATTTTTATCTATAAATAATAAAATATAACACATTGCATAAATTTGTCCGTATTGCAAAGACATATTTAAAA
>JAFWXB010000266.1 GCA_017523185.1 Lachnospiraceae bacterium
AAACGTTTAGTTCCTGGATTTGAAGCACCTGTTACTGTAGGATATGCTACAAGTAATCGTAGTGCTGTAATTCGTATTCCTGCATACGCTAAATCGCCCGACAAACGTCGTTTTGAACTTCGTAACCCTGATGCAACTTGCAACCCATATCTTTGCTATGCTGCAATCTTAATGGCAGGTTTAGACGGTATTAAAAATCAGATTGACCCACATGAAAATGGTTGGGGACCTTACGATATGAATTTATATTCTCTTTCTGATGAAGAAAAGGCAAAATTAAAATCCCTTCCTACTTCCTTAGACCAAGCATTAGATGCTTTAGAAGCTGACCATGACTACCTTACAGCAGGTGGAGTATTCCCTGAACAGCTTATTAAAAACTTTATTGCAAATAAGAGAAAAGAATGTAGCGAACTTGCTAAAATTCCTCATCCGGCAGAATTTGACAAATATTTTAATTTATAATTATTATTGATTATTTACTCTAAATTTTAAAAAGTCTACTATTTTATGTTTTATGCATTAAAAATAGTAGGCTTTTTCTATATCATACAATGTAAATAAAAATCTCACTTTGTTATAGTAAAACCCTTTATAATGATTCTATTTTTATAAAATATATATTTTATGACAAACATAGAATCATTATAAAAAATTTGTTTATACTATATAAGAAAAATATTTTGTGAGGAAATAACAATGGAAAAACAAAAAAATACAACTTCTAATTCCATAAAACAAAAAACAATAGGAAATAAAAATATTATTACAGCTTCTAATATCAATCCTAATCCCAAAAACAAACAAAAAGTATTTATTACAAGAGGAACAAATTCTCTCTATATAGAAAATATAGACGATACACAAAACCGACCTTTTGTATAAAAAAAGCCTCTGCTATCTGCTAGAGGCTTTTTTTACATTGTTTTACCAAAATAAGTCTTGGTAAATTTTCATATTTATTTTCCTGTTCCTTTAAAATGATATAGCCACATTTTAGAAAACTATACAAACTTGCATGATTTTCAGGGTGTACCGTTGCCATATAATATTGATACATACCATGCAATGCTTCTTCAGCATACATTATCATTTTCTGCATTAAATGATTACCTCTATGTTTCGGCATAATTGCAATCGTTTCCATATGAGCAATTTCCATTAACGCATTATCATAAATACCAATGCCCAAATTATCATCATCTGTTTTTGGAATTCGTACTATTAAAAAACCAACTATTTTCCCATTTTTTTCTGCAACAAAACATCTTCCTCTTTGCTCTAAATGTTCGGATAACCAAGTTGTATTATCGTTTCCTTCAATATAATACCAATCTTTATTTTCTAAATGTTCATAAGAAAAACGCATTATTTCTATAATAGATAGAATATCTGTTTCTATTGCTTGTCGAATTTGATACATATATTCTCCATTACAATTAAAAATTTTGAAAATATGCACATTCTTCATCATTACATACAATAGCTTCTTCTGTTCGAATATCTAAATGAAATACATGATATAATACATTCTCTTCTGTTCCATAAAATTGATACTTATATGATACTCCTAATTTGTCTAACTTCTCCATAAGTGGCTCTGGTTGGTCTTTTAAAAAATCTTCATTTGATGTCATAATAAAACATGGTGGAAACTTTTCATTGATATAATAAAGTGGAGAAGCTAATTCCAGTTCTTCTGCTGTTCCACCATTTTGAAAAATATCGCCTATCAATTCACTTGTATTAGATTCTCCTTTTATAGCCAATTCCATATCATATACACCACAATTTAATGCAATTGCTTTTGGAACAAAATCTTTTGGTGCTTTAAAATCAAAGTTTTCTGCAAATTTTGGATTGGTACATAATACACAAAACAATGCTAAAATATTTCCACCTGCAGAATCTCCTACTGCAAAACAACGGTTCATATCAAATCCATAAGTTTCTGCATTTTTTAAAACCCATATAAATACGTTTACCGTATCTTCTAAATGACATGGAAATTTATATTCCGGTGAAAGACGATAAGTAAAGTTTACAACTGCAAATCCTCGTTGTGCTAAATTCATGCAATAATATTGATATACGTCTTTATCTCCATATACCCAACCACCACCATGAACACTTACAATAACAGGAAGTTTCCCTTCTTTTCCTTTTGGACGATATACATCTAAAACCTGCATTGCATCTGTTCCATACGAAATATTGTCAAAACGAAGAATATCTTCCGGTGTTGTCAATCCCATATCTCTTTTTGTATCACTTTCTTTACAGCCTTCACGCATCATAAGACTTGCACTTGCCATAATTTAGCCCCCTTTTGTATATTTTTATCTATGTTCTTTTATTTATCGAACTTACATTATATTATTATACTTCCGTTTATTTACTTTCGCAATAAGAAGCAATTTTTTATATTCAAGTTCATTGTTCATAAAGATAAATATTTCAAAGAAACTTAACATAAATTCAAAATTATACTTTTTCATAAAAAGAATACGTTATTATACTTAAAGGATTTATAATTATTCTATATTTGTAAGATTATTTTATCTGATTTTTTATTTGTCGAAATCACATTAATTATTAATGTGCTTCTAAGTGAAGATATTTTTCTCTTGTTGCAAGTCCACCTCTTATATGACGTTCTGCTTTGTTAATATCCAACACTTTTCTTACTTCTGTTGCAAGTGATGGATTGATTTGTGTTAATCGTTCTGCACAATCCTTATGTACTGTACTTTTCGATATTCCAAATTGCTTTGCTGCTTGCCTTACTGTCGCATTATTTTCAATTATGTAATTTGCAATTTCCATTGCTCTTTCTTCAATATATTTTTTCATGAGAAAACCCTCTGCAATACTTATTTTTACATTGTATGCAGAGGGTTTTTGTTTATTCTTATGATTTTCTAAAAACCAAGAAATAGAAAAAAGCGAGAAACTTATTGATTTGGTTAAAATGCAAATTATATACTAATCAAAATATTTTATAAAAAAATCCTTTAATTTTTCAGTAACACGCATTTTCGTTTCTGCTAATAAACCAACTTTAAATCTTGATATTGGTGGTAATATTTCAGCAATTGAGGCATCACTAGGTTCACATCTGCCAATTCTAAATATCTTCTCTACTAATTCTCTTGCAGGTTCTTCCTTTAACTTTTCATCAATAATTAACTGTGTCAGTTCTTTTTCTTTCTGTTCTGCTTTAAATTTTACCCAATCAGTCATTACATCAGATTTAGCATTTAAATTCGTAATAAATCTTTCAATAAGTTCTTTTTTCGGTTTTAATTCAGGGTTTGATGAAATAGCTCTAATAATATCTACCGGTATTTCCTTATCTAAAATATGCTTATCATGGTACTTTTTAATCAAATTAAGGATATAATCAATATTTACTACAATTTGTTTTACAAGTTCCATTTCAAATACAATGTCAGAACTTACATCATCCTTTGTAACAATAACCTTAAATTCATCATACAATACACCATAATAGGATAAATAGTCCTGTAAATCAGCTTCTGTAAACAGTTCCTTACCTGTAAATTCATCAAAACTTCGTAAAATATTTAACAAACGTAAAATTGCACCAAATAGTTTAATGAATTGTTTTTTATTTTCCTCACCTATAATATCAATAGGTAATTTATAATCTGTATATAATTTTTCTATCAATTCTTTATAGCCTGCATGATGTTGTTCTTTACCATTTTTATCTGTGGTAGTATATCCATAATAATAATCGTTGAAACTCTTTAAGATAACAATTCCTTTGGCTTCGTCATCACCATATAAAGCAATAGCATCATCT
>JAFWXB010000267.1 GCA_017523185.1 Lachnospiraceae bacterium
GCAGCCATAAGCACAGGTGTATCAATAATTCCGTTATAGAGTTTTGCTGCCGTATTTCCGGTACAAGGAGCAATTACCATAATGTCTAAAAAATTATTTGGGCCAATCGGTTCTGCTTGGGCGATAGTACAGATACCTTCACTCTCGGTAATTTCACATATTCCTTCTACAAATTCTTTTGCACTACCAAAACGTGTATCACAAGTTTGTGTCTGATACGAAAAAATCGGTGTAATTTGTGCTCCCATTTCTTTTAAGCGAATTATCTCTTTTCGAGTTTTTGCAAACGTACAAAACGAACCTGTAATTCCATAACCTATATGATAATTTGAAAAATCCATGCCTTATCCTCTCTCTCATATTCTTTCAAGAGAGCGCATTCGGATATGGCCTTTTCGAAAAGTTTTGCACTACTTTTTGTTGTATATACTGCCGGAAGTCCAAGTGCTAATTTTGCAAAAATTCCTAACTCTTTTGCACTAGCAAAATCTACGCCTCCCGGTTTCGATGCAATATCAATCACAACTGCATCTTTTGAAAGTTTCTTTAGTATTTCCTCTGTAATAACAAGTGCCGGAACGGTGTTAATGAGCGTTGTACAATCTTTTGCAAACTCCTGCACTTTTACAAAATCAGCTACTTCATAGCCTTCTTTTTCTGCTTCTTGTCTTGCAAGTTCCTTCCTTGCAACTACAATTACATTTGCTCCAAGTGTTTTTAATTTCTTTGCAATTGGCTTTGCACAATGTCCATATCCTGTTACAATCACATTTTGCCCTTCTATTGAAAAAGGACTAACATTTAATACTTCGGCAATCACACCTTCGGCTGTAATCTGTGCATTTCCCTCTACTACATCTTCTAATTTCATAAAATCCACATACGAAATGTGATTTATTTCAAAAAATTCCAGCCAATCGCTTGTAAATGCTCCACCAAATACAATCGAAGGTTCTTGACGCTTACAGCCCCATTGCATCAGCAAACTTTCTTTTTCCAATTCGTCTTTTATTTTTTGTACAAGTTTTGGTTCTTTGGAAAGTTTACTTACCGGAGTTGGAAATACATAAATTTTTTGCACTTTTCCAATTGTATTCTCAAATAATTGCTTACTTTCTCTCATACATTCTTCAAACGAACAAGTATGTTTTTTTCCGAAAAGCAGTTCTCCAAGATGCCGTTGTCTTTTATCCGTTGTAAAAAGAATGGTATGCCTATCCATATAAAAACGCTCCCTTCCATATAAAATATGAAAAGAAGCGTTATCTTGTTACATTTATTCCAATTCTTACTACTGAATTTTTATTATATACTATAAATGAATAAATTTAGAATATTGCACAAATTTGTGCAATATGTTGTATTTTATCATTTATAGTTATATACAATTTTATTTGATTTTTTACTTATAATCTTGTTTCTACGAAAATATCATAAATTGCTTTAATAGCTTTTTCAAAGTCATCATAGCTTACACCAATAATAATATTGAGTTCCGAAGAACCTTGGTCAATCATACGCACATTGACGCTTGCATGAGCTAATGCTGAAAAAATTCTTCCTGCTGTTCCTCTTTGCGATTTCATTCCACGACCTACAACGGCAATCAAGGCAATGTCTGCTTCTAATTCCGTAAAATCCGGTTTTGCAAGTCTTCTAAGAGAGCTCATTACTTGCTGTTCTTTTCCTTCAAATTCTTCCTGATGTACAAATACAGTCATTGTATCAATACCGGAAGGCATATGTTCAATAGAGATACCATGGTCTTCAAATGCCTGAAGTGCTTTACGACAAAATCCAACTTCTGAGTTCATCATATCTTTATCAATACTTACTGCTACAAAACCTTTTTTTCCTGCAATACCTGTAATTGTATAATCAGCTTTTTGACAAGTGCTTTCTACAATCATAGTTCCAGGTGCTTCCGGGTCATTTGTATTGCGAATGTTAATTGGAATACCAGCTCTGCGAACCGGAAATACAGCATCTTCGTGAAGCACAGAAGCTCCCATATAAGACAATTCTCTTAATTCTCTATAAGTAATCACACGAATTGGTTTTGAATTTTTTACAATTCTCGGGTCAGCAACAAGACAACCGGATACATCTGTCCAGTTTTCATAAATACTTGCCTGACACGCTTTTGCTACAATCGAACCTGTAATATCAGAGCCGCCTCTTGAAAATGTACGAATACTTCCATCCGGATTTGCACCATAAAATCCGGGAATAACAGCTGTTTTCATTTCAGCCAAACGTTCTGAAAGGACTTTATTTGTAGTATCCCCATCAAAATTTCCATCTTCATCAAAGAAAATAACTTCTGCTGCATCAATAAACGGATATCCCAAATAATTTGCCATAATCAAACCATTCAAATATTCACCTCTGGAAGCAGCATAATCAACACCTGCTTTTTCCTTAAAATTATGTCTAATTGTTTTAAATTCTTCGTCTAAAGAAAGTTTCAACTGCAATCCGTTAATAATAGAATCATAACGGTCTTTAATTTTCATAAGTGGAACTCTAAATTCTTCCCCTTTTTCTGCTAATTCATAACAAGCATATAACATATCCGTTACTTTCGTATCTTTTGCATTTCTTTTTCCAGGTGCACTTGGTACTACATATCTTCTGCTTTTTTCTGCACGAATAATATTTCCAACTTTTGCAAACTGTTCTGCACTTGCAAGTGAACTTCCACCAAATTTGACTACTTTTATCATGTTTCCAAGCTCCTCACTATATATTCTAAAATATTATGTAGGTCATGCTTGTATTACCCATACATGAAATATCCGATATATTTCTTAATAAAAATGTACCGAGCTTCAATGAATATTTCACAATTTCTTTTTATGAAAATTTATAAATTCATTGAATTTTCTCATTTTACAAACATCACCTTATATCTCAACAGATACTTTTATCTGCTATAAAAATCATTCAGCGACCATTATACTGCTATTCATTCTATTTCGTCAATTTTTTTCTGCTTTTTCTTACAAAAATTTATGTTTATTCCAAATATCCCACATCTACGGAAATTTTATTATTTTTTCCATCAATCATAAGCCAACCATAAGATGCCGGCGATAATGTAGAATATCCAATACTGCCCGGATTTAACATAACAAGCCCATTGTGATAATCATAATAAACTCTATGTGTATGTCCAAATAGTACAACATCTGCATTCTTCTCTTTTGCACCATATTCAATATTTAAGTAACCTGCTTTTACATGATATGTATGTCCATGACAAATCAATACTCTTTTCCCTTCTATCAAAAGAACACGTTCTGCAATTTCTCTGGAAAAATCACAATTTCCCGGAACTTGTTCTAACGGAATATCCGGAAACTCATCTTGTAAATTTTGTGCATCTCTCCAACAATCTCCTAAATGAATTATCATATCCGGTCTGTTATTTTGTACAACTTCTATCATATTTTCTATATTTCCATGCGAATCACTAAATACTAAAATTTTTTTCATAACAAAACTCCTTTATTACTTTTTCTATAAACTTGATAATGAAATAAATATTTCCAATTCATATTTACTATTTACTCTGAATATAAGCATCTCTTTATAATAAATCTAACTTTATAAAATACTATTAAAAATATAAATTCTTTATATACTAAACGCAATTAAAATTCAAGTTGCTTTTACTACTTATTCTTCAAATTATAAATAAAAAACTCCTATCATAAATTCTATCAGAATTTATAAATAGAAGTTTCTTTTTATTTATAATATATGTATACTATGCTAATCGTTTCCAATGTTTGCTACATTTATAATAGGAATAAAACATACAATGTTCTGCCTGTTCACATCGTCTTGGTGCAGTTTCAATTCGACATTGACAATCTACAATTGCATCCGGTTTTCCTTTGCAAGCTCCTTTAATCATAACCTCATCTAACACTTCATTCGACATCTTTACATCTCCCTACGTTTTTGTTCGGCGCCGAATCTGATTATACA
>JAFWXB010000268.1 GCA_017523185.1 Lachnospiraceae bacterium
AAACGATGGAAAAATGGAATTTCTTTCTTTCCAAAAAACTCGCAAGTAGCAATTAAAATGTTTCGAAAATCTTCATCTACAATCTGACAGTTCTTTACTGTAATAATATCATAAAAACTGCCACGTTTATGCTGTCCTAATGCCAATGGACCATCTTTCCATTCATCTCCAAAAGAAAATTCCATTTTATTACGATATTCATATTGTTTTGGACTTCCCTTAATCCCTAAAAATTCATATTCACAGCTATCTTTGATAGCATCTTCCATCAATGTTTTTACTTGTTCTTCTTTTAATTTTAATTGTTCTTCATATGGAAGACTTTGATATGTACAACCACCACAAACTCCAAAATGTGGACATTGGGATTCTATTTCTAATGGTGATTTTTCTATAGTTTCTAATAAACGCCCTTCTGCTTTTCCTTTTCGTATTTTATTTACCTGAAAAGAAACTTTTTGCTGTGGAATTGTGTTTTTTACAATAACACGTTCTCCCTGTTCCGTAACTGCAATTCCTTTATTTGGAAACACAATCTGTTCAATATATCCTTCCAATCTTTGTCCTTTTTTCATCAATATTTAAAATCCTTTCTACTTTTATCTTTTATATAAAAATACTTTTCCGATTACTGTACAAAAAAACATACCATAAACTTACTTATGTTGCAAGTTTATGATATGCTTTCTTTTTTACTAAATTTTTATTTAGACATTTAAAACCGAACTTCCATGTCTCATCTAATACTATAAAAATAGATTTTTATATCAAATATAAAATTTTACCAATATCAATCTACATAGATTCATGATTCATATTGTAGTATTTCACATTTTTCTATAATAGATATTAAGTTTTTTACAGATTTATGTAATTAAAATATTTTACTAAATGACTTTTTGTCGCTCTTGTAAACTTTAAACATTATTTACATAATAAATAAAAAAATAATCAAAAAATCAATAACCTTAAACTTTCACCACTCAACCGGCAAAAATAATCTGTACGGAATCTATGATTTATCAGTTAAAATTTAACTCCGTTTCACACAATAAATCATTCTCTATTTGCTCAAGTTTAGATACTTCTTCTTGAAGTTCTAAAAATTTTTGAAACATTTGTTTTAATTCCTCTGACGATACCTTTTTACTTTCTTCTAATTTTTGTAAATGAGATTGTTCAAGAAAATGCTCTCTAATTTCATCCATATTCAATTTATCAAAATCTATTTGATTAAGTGCATAACTTTCTTCATCAATTTCATCTAAATCAATATATATTGGTTTGCTCATCTGTCTTATGCATTCTGAATCTTTATTTGTTTTACAAAAGTCTTTTAACCATCGTTTATCAATACGTGATTCTATAAGCCATTGTTTTATATATTCAAATCTTTCTTTTATTTTCAAACGCTTTCCTCACTATATATCAATTTCAAATGTATGTATTTGATTAAAAACATCTAATGCCATCTGCATATTCATAATAAATTCAGAAACTTTTTCATATTCCTGTTTCACTAATTCCAAGTCATAATTGATATACTGATATTCCGGTGTTGTATTTCTTCCACCAAACATATCTGTATTCAATCTTGTTTTTTCTTGTCTCTTTCGCATACAATCTAATATCTTTTTACGACGATTCATCTGTGCCATTTTTACAAGAATCGTATCAATTGTCATTTCTTCATCACCAACTGTTACTGTACTTGTTGCATTATGGAGATTAATTGCATGTTTGATTTTACAGATTTTTTCATCAATTTCTGCAATTGTATTTGCAACTTTTAAATAATCATATTCCGGAATTAATGGTTCTTCTCCCATACTCACATTATATACTTGAGATTCTTCTTCTTTTTGTAACCAAAAACTTTTATCTTCTTCTAATTGTTTAATCAACTTATTTGCATATGCAGAAGTTACTGTTATCATAGCAATTTC
Organism: Lachnospiraceae bacterium; assembly: GCA_017523185.1. The sequence goes on from JAFWXB010000268.1 coordinate 1,947, forward strand.
CCCTTTCCATTTATAAACCAGGCTTTTAGGATTTATATTTATGTATTTTTCTTATTCTTTCTTTATATATATATCATAACATAAAATATTATTATTTCAACTAAACTTATAGTTTAAGATAATACATATTTTAAATCAAAAAAGTCCCACATATTGTGAGACTTTTTGTATCATAATATTTGCAAATTTATATTTTTAGTGATGGAATAAACGAATTCCTGTAAAACTCATTACCATATCATATTTATTACAAGTTGCAATTACATGGTCATCACGTACAGAACCACCCGGTTGTGCTACATATTTTACGCCACTTTTCTTTGCACGTTCAATATTGTCACCAAATGGGAAGAAGGCATCAGAACCTAATGCTACATCTGTATTTTTATCTAACCATGCACGTTTTTCTTCTGCTGTAAATACAGCAGGTTTTACTTTGAAAATATTTTCCCAAGCACCATCTGCAAGTACATCCATATAATCTTCACCCATATAGAGGTCAATTGCATTATCTCTATCTGCACGTTTGATACCATCTACAAATTGAAGACCTAATACTTGTGGAGATTGACGTAACCACCAATTATCTGCTTTGCTTCCTGCAAGACGTGTACAATGGATACGTGACTGCTGACCTGCACCAATACCAATTGCCTGTCCACCTTTTACATAACATACAGAGTTAGACTGTGTATATTTTAAAGTAATCATTGCAATTGCAAGGTCAATTTTGGCTTCTTTTGTTAATTCTTTATTATCTGTTACAATATTGCTGAAAAATTCATCATTGATTACAAGTTCATTTCTACCTTGTTCAAATGTTACACCAAATACTTCTTTATGTTCAATTGGTGCCGGTTCATAATTCGGGTCAATTTGAATTACACAATAATTTCCATTTTTCTTAGCTTTTAAAATTTCTAATGCTTCCTCTGTATATCAGGAGCAATGACACCATCAGATACTTCTCTTTTGATAACTAATGCTGTGGATTTGTCACATACATCTGAAAGAGAAATAAAATCTCCGAAAGAAGACATTCTATCTGCTCCTCTTGCACGAATATAAGCATTTGCCATTGGTGTAAATTCAATATCCATATCGTCTACCCAATAAATTTTCTTTTCCACATCTGTAAGTGGAAGACCTATTGCTGCACCTGCCGGTGATACGTGTTTAAAAGATGTTGCTGCCGGAAGTCCTGTTGCACGTTTTAATTCACGCACTAACTGCCAACCATTAAATGCATCTAAAAGATTAATATATCCTGCTCTACCATTAACAACTGTAATTGGTAATTCACCATTTTCCATGTAAATTTTAGAAGGTTTCTGATTTGGATTACAGCCATATTTTAATTCGTATTCTCTCATGTTTTCTCGTTGCAAACGCAACTTCTCCTTTCTGTTGGTTCAAGCTATCTACACATTTTTATTAATAATGCGTGTTTCATATTCTCCACTTTCTACATCAATATAACGTACAAAAAGAGAAACTTTGTTATCTTCGTTTAAGTTTTCCCATACCATATTTGCAAAAGTATCAATATCACCATCTATTTCTACAAGTTTTGGTTCACCTTCGAAACTTGGAAGTGGATTACCATCTCCCATATATGTATGGATAAAATGTCCTTCGCCTGCTACCGGATTTTCGTAAGCAAATGTATAGCGATTACAAGCGCTTCCCTCAGCGTCAGCAGCCTTGAGGATGCTCATCTTATATGTAAAAGCATTGTTTTCAAATGTGAGCATTGCACTGATACGGGGAGTGAAGTTGGGAGCATCGGGCTCAA
>JAFWXB010000269.1 GCA_017523185.1 Lachnospiraceae bacterium
GTAATGGATAATCCGGTGTAGAAGCACCTTCAATCACTACTTCTTCTGCTTGAATTTCAAAAGGTTGTTTTGCTTGTGGTGTAGGCACAAGTTCCCCTTTTACAATAATTGCTGCACCAACATTGATTTTTGCAATTTCTGCAAAATTGCTTAAACTATCTGCATAAACTACTTGGATTGGTTCAAAAAAAGTACCATCATTTACAACAATAAATCCAAAATTTTTGGAATTACGATTACTTCTTACCCAACCACCAATTGTTACTTTTGTGTTTTGATAAGTTTCTCTGTTACGGAACATTTCCCTAATGTTTACTAAATCCATCTTTTTTCTCCTTTTCAATAACCGACCTGAATATTCCACCTATACACACCTTTTCGGCAGATTATTCCAAAATTTTTCGGTCTTATTTATTTTGATTTTGAAAAAACATTTTTTGCTTTACTTATTTTTTATTATTTAGCTTCCGAAAAAGCAGTTTTATACTTATCCATAATAAATTTATTTACTTTCGCTCTATTTTCTAAATAAATTTTTCCATCTTCTGCATTTCCTAAACCTGCTGATTGATAACATCTTTCAATATTATCGTCTACCATTTCTTGAGAAAATACAGTTACAATGTACTCTTTCACAGCTTCTTCGTCAAGAGTTAAACTTTCTTTTTTCGCAAGTTCTTCATAAAGAAGTTCGTATTTTATTTGCTCTGTAACGTCTTCTTTCCAAAGTTCTTTCATTTTCTCTAAAGAATATCCATACATACTGGAAAAATACATATCTGCATCTACAGAATCACCATAGCTTTCTTTTACTAAAGTATCCCACAATTTTCCATAATGATACAATCTGTAATCAATATACTTATCTGAAACTTCAAAACTACTGTTTTCCATTAAATATTGAAGCACTACTGCACAATTCATTTCATCTTCAATATATTGTTTTAATTCTGCAACTGTAGAAACATCATATATTTCTTTAAAATTTTCAGCTACCATAGCATCTGTTACAGTTGTTTCATCTGCCTGCACATAAATACCATGTATTTTAAATTCAAATGTTGCCGGTTTTCCTGCTAAATCTTCATTTTGATACTTTTCCGGAAATGTAACATCACCATTAATAGTTTCGCCCACTTTTGCACCTAATAACGCAGAAGTAAATTCTTCAATAAAACCTCCTGTAGCTGCACCTGTGCTTCCATCAATTCCACAGTTATTTGTCACATCAATATACTGGTCTTTTGCACTTCCGCCTTCAAAAGCTTCGCCACTTTCATATCCTGTATAATCAACTTTTACAATGTCACCATCTTGTATCGTATCACGGTCTGTTACTTCTACTAAGCCAATTCCTGCATTTGCAAAAAATGAAGTAAATCCTTGTGAAACCTCATCTTCTGTTGTAAGTGCTTCTTCTGTTAAAATTGCTTTAAAATCACTATAATCTGCAAGTTCTTTTAACTTTGGTAAATCTGCATCTGTAATTTCTACTACTTCTTCTGTACTTTCTGTGTTTTCGGATACATTTTCTGTACCCTTTTTGTTGCTATCGCCACATGCACAAATAGATAATCCAATTGATGCACATAAAAGCAATGCCAATAATTTTCGTTTCATTTCATTTCTCTCCTAACTTTTCGATTTTTCAAAATGACACATTATTTTTATCAGAAAAATATTGTATACTTTTTGGAAATTTAAAAAACAAATACCTATTCTTTGTTTTTCTCGTTTCTATAATGTACCACAGTTTAAGTAAAATTACAAATACTAACACATATTCCGTTGATTTTTTCTTGATTCTTTGTTAAAATAAGCGTTAGTTATACTAAAAGGAGGAAAAAATATGAGTCCTGTCACTATCGTGTTATGCGTTATTCTTGTTCTTATGCTCATAGCTATTGTTGTACTTTACTTTATGGGTAAAAAAGCACAGAAGAAAAAAGAAGAACAAGATGCACAACTCGCAGCAGTTGCACAAACTGTTTCTATGTTGATTATTGATAAAAAACGAATGAAAATAAAAGACTCGGGACTTCCACAGCCGGTTATTGACCAGACACCAAAGTATATGCGTTGGTCCAAACTTCCTATTGTTAAAGCAAAAGTTGGTCCAAAAATTATGACTTTAATTGCTGATGATAACGTTTTTGATGAAATTCCTATCAAAAAAGAAGTAAAAGCTACTGTAAGTGGAATTTACATCACTCACGTTCGTGGTATTCGTGGTCCATTAGAAAAACCAGCTGAGAAAAAAGGATTCCGTGCAAAACTTCGTGAAAAATACGATAAGTTAAACGCTGAAGTAGAAGCAGAAAAAAAGAAACCAAATCAAAAATAAATAACATATCGAAAAACTTAACAAAAAAGTTGTTGCTTATAAATGTATCATACATCTATAAACAACAACTCTTTTTATTGTTATGTTTTAAAAATCAATGAAAATTAATTTTTACCAGCGATTCTGTCAAGCATATCCCAAACACCTAACATATACATAATACCAAGTGCACGGTCATATAAACCATAGCCAGGACGTA
>JAFWXB010000270.1 GCA_017523185.1 Lachnospiraceae bacterium
GAATTTGCCAATAAAGAAATGGATAATGTTGTACTTAGTATCGATGGAAGGAAAGAAGTCAATGACAGAATGCGTCCATTTCGTAAAGGAGCAGGAAGCTATGATTTGATTGTGCCAAAATTCCAAAAACTTGCAGAAAGCAGAAATCAGGAGCGTTACTATGTGCGTGGTACATTTACGCATTTTAATCTGGATTTTTCCAAAGACGTACTTCACCTTGCTGATTTGGGATTTAAACAGATTTCCGTAGAACCGGTAGTAGCACAGGAAACAGATGAATATGCACTTCGTGAAGAAGATTTACCTCACTTTTTGCAGAATATGATAATTTAGCAAAAGAAATGGTACGTCGCAGAAAAGAGGGAGATTATTTTAATTTCTTTCATTTTATGATTGATTTGGAAGGTGGGCCATGTGTTGCAAAACGTTTATCGGGTTGTGGCTCAGGTACAGAATATCTTGCAGTAACTCCTTGGGGAGATTTATATCCGTGTCATCAGTTTGTTGGAAATGAAGATTTTCTTATGGGAAATGTTTGGGACGGTGTGACAGCAACAGAGCTGTGTGATGAATTTAAGTGTTGTAATGTATATGCCAAAGAAAAATGTAAGAATTGTTTTGCAAAATTTTATTGTAGTGGTGGCTGTGCAGCAAATTCTTATAATTTCCATGGTAAAATTACAGATGCGTATGATTTAGGTTGTGCATTGCAGAAAAAACGTGTGGAATGTGCAATTATGATGAAAGTTGCAGAAGCATATGATGATGAAATGTAACTTATGAATCTTGAAGTGGAAATCAATAAAATGTAATTTATCATAAAAATAATAATTAAGAAAGGAAATAGTATGAGAAAAAATAAAGCAATTACAATCATTGTTTTGATTTTTGTAATGATTGTTGGGCTTGGTGCATATGCTGTCAATATTTTACAAGCAACGAATGCAAAAGCTGATAATTCGATTATTTTAGGATTGGATTTATCAGGTGGCGTTTCCATTACCTATCAAATTATGACAGAAAACCCAACAGAAACAGAAATTAGCGATACGATTGCAAAATTAGAAGAACGTGCAGAAAATTATAGTACGGAATATGCAGTATATCAAGTTGGAGAAGACCGTATTACAGTAGAAATACCGGGAGTATTTGATGCAAATAAGGTATTAGAAGAACTTGGAACACCGGGAACATTGTATTTTATTGTAGAGAAAAATGCAGAAGGGAAGGCTAATTATTCCTATAATTTAGAAACAGAAAATTATGTTTTAAATTATGAATTAGAAGAATTGATTGCAAATGGTTCTGTTATTTTAACGGGAAATGATGTAAAAGTAGCAAATGCCGTTTATCAGCAGGATAGTTATGGAGCACAGATACCTGTTGTACAGATGACTTTTACAGATGAAGCAACAGAAATTTTTGCAGAAGCAACAAAAAAAGCAGCAGAAGATATGTCTTCGATTGGAATTTATTATAATGACCACTTTATTAGTGTACCAAGAGTAGAAGAAGCAATTTCAAATGGGGAATGTATTATTTCAGGTTCCGGAGATTATGCTGAGGCGAATGAATTAGCTACGTTTATTCGAATTGGTGCAATTAGCTTAAAATTAGAAGAATTAGAATCAAATGTGGTTGGAGCACAACTTGGAAGTCAGGCACTTACGACAAGTATTAAAGCAGCAGGGATTGGGCTTTTACTTATTATGGTGTTTATGATAGCATTTTATCGTATTTTAGGTGTAGTAGCTTCCATAGCACTTGCAATTTACACATTTGCTGTTGTAGTAGTGATACAACAATTTGAAATTACATTGACGTTACCTGGGATTGCAGGTATTATTCTTGGTATTGGTATGGCAGTAGATGCAAATGTTATTACATTTGCTCGTATTAAAGAAGAACTTGGAGCAGGTAAAACTGTTTCTTCTTCTATTAATGAAGGATATAAAAAAGCAATGTCTGCAATTGTAGATGGAAATATTACAACATTTATTGCGTCAATTGTACTTATGATACTTGGTTCGGGTACAGTCAAAGGGTTTGCTTATACACTTATGATTTCGATTGTATTATCTATGTTTACAGCATTAATTATTTCAAAATATTTAATGAAAGCATTGTTTGCAATTGGATTCAAGGATAAAAAATATTATGGTCGTGCAAAAGAACGTAAGGCTATTGATTTTATGAAACATAAGGCTATTTATTTTATCATTTCGCTGGCTGTTGTTTTTGCAGGATTTGCAGGTATGGTATATTTTAATGCTACAACTGGAAAATCCTTCAATTATGGAATTGAATTTGCAGGTGGAACATCTACAACAGCTGATTTTGGAAAAGCATATACCATTGAGCAGATTGAAAAAGACATTGTACCATATGTAAGTGAAATTACAAAAGATTCTGCAATTCAAGCAACGACCGTAGATGAAAGCACAAATATTGTATTAAAAACAAGAACATTGACTTTAGAAGAACGAGAAGCATTAAATACATTACTTATAGAACAGTTTGGTGTAAAAGAAGAAACCATTTCTTCGCAAAGTATTAGTTCTACGATTAGTGGAGAAATGCGAAAAGATGCAATTATTGCAGTAATTGTAGCTTGTTTCTTTATGCTTGTATATATTCGTTTCCGATTCAAAGATATCCGTTTTGCAGTAAGTGCGATTATTGCTCTTGTACATGATGTATTAGTTGTACTTACAGCATATGTATTGCTTCGTATTTCCGTAGGAAATACATTGATTGCTTGTGTACTTACGATTGTAGGATATTCTATCAATGATACCATTGTTATTTTTGACCGTATTCGTGAAAATATGAATGGAATGGAAAATCAAACACCAGAGAAATTATATGAAATTGCAAATCAATCCTTAACACAAACATTGTCAAGAAGTATCAATACTTCCATAACAACATTTATTATGGTATTGTTGTTATTTATTTTAGGTGTTCCGGCAATTCGTGAATTTTCACTTCCACTTATGGTAGGGCTTGTTTGTGGTTCGTATTCTTCTATCTTTATTGCAACAGAACTTTGGTATGTAATGAAGGTAAAATTCAAAGAGAAAGAGCAAGAAAAAGCATAATTGTTATTATATTGTAGGTTTCTACTTATGATAATCGAAAGGTTTTATTTATGAAAGAAATATTCATTATTTATCTTATTATAGCAAATGCAGTTGGCTTTTTTGTAATGAAGATGGACAAAGAAAGAGCAAAAGCAAAAACATGGCGAATTCCCGAAAAAGTATTGTTTGGAATTGCAATCTTAGGTGGAAGTATTGGAACTTGGGTAGGTATGTATATTTTTCATCATAAGACAAAACATTGGTATTTTAGAATAGGAATGCCAATTATTGCAATTGTACAGGTAGTGTTATTAGGGATGGTGTAAGATTGTACTTAATTTTTATCTGTGTAGTAGATGCAAGAAATCGTGGGCAAATCTATAAAAGATATTAAAAGAAAATAAAAAAGGTGTAAAATCTGATGTATAAATTGGATTTTACACCTTTTATAAGTTTATATGGAAGATTTCTTCTCTTTTCTTGATTTTTCCAGTAGAGAATAGTATAATAGCAAAAAGTTAAAAGTAAAAATAATAGGGTGAAGAAAAAAGAAAGGAGTAAGTTACTAAAGGACTATCTATATCTATTTGGAATAAAAATAGATACCTGTGGAGTATTACACCCATACAGATTTTATGGAATATGTTCTATAATAAATGTAAATATGATGAAATAGGAAAAGATAAAAGATAGTTTTTCAGAATTGTTTAGTAACAGGCATATGATAGATTTAAGATTTTTAAGAGAAAATCCGGATATCGTAAAAGAAAATATCAAAAAGAAATTTCAAGAACACAAACTTCCTCTTGTAGACGAAGTTATTGCATTAGATGAAAAGGCAAGAAAAGCACAGCAAGAAGCTGATGAACTTCGTGCAAGCAGAAATAAGCTTTCCAAACAGATTGGTGCGTTAATGGGACAAGGCAAGAGAGAAGAAGCTGAAGCAGTAAAAGCACAAGTAAGTGCAAATGCAGCTCGTCTTGCAGAATTAGAAGTTATGGAAAGAGAACTTGGTGAAAAAGTTACTAAGATTATGATGACAATTCCAAACATTATTGACCCATCTGTTCCAATTGGAAAAGACGATAGCTGTAATGTAGAAATTGAAAAATTTGGAGAACCGATTGTTCCTGAATTTGACATTCCATACCATACAGAAATTATGGAAAAATTCAATGGTATTGATATGGAAGCAGCAGGAAAAGTAGCAGGAAACGGGTTCTATTATTTAATGGGAGATATCGCAAGACTTCATTCAGCCGTTATTTCTTATGCAAGAGATTTTATGATTGATAGAGGATTTACTTACTGTATTCCACCATTTATGATTCGTTCTAATGTTGTAACAGGCGTTATGAGTTTTGATGAAATGGAAGCTATGATGTACAAAATTGAAGGGGAAGACCTTTATTTAATTGGAACTTCCGAACACTCTATGATTGGTAAATTTATTGACACTTTAAATGATGAAGAAAAACTTCCATATACATTGACAAGTTATTCTCCATGTTTCCGTAAAGAAAAAGGAGCACATGGTATTGAAGAACGTGGTGTATATCGTATTCACCAGTTTGAAAAGCAGGAAATGATTGTTGTATGTAAACCGGAAGAATCTCCAAAATACTATGACATTTTATGGAAAAATACAGTAGATTTATTTAGAAGCCTTGATATTCCGGTAAGAACTTTAGAATGTTGTTCCGGAGACCTTGCAGACTTAAAAGTAAAATCTTGTGACGTAGAAGCATGGAGTCCACGTCAGAAAAAATATTTTGAAGTAGGAAGCTGTTCTAATTTAGGTGATGCACAGGCAAGAAGATTAAAAATTCGTGTAAAAAATGCCGATGGTAAAAAGTATTTTGCACATACGTTAAATAATACCGTAGTAGCACCACCTCGTATGTTAATCGCATTCTTAGAAAATAACTTAAATGCAGACGGAAGTGTAAATATTCCAAAAGCACTTCAACCATATATGGGTGGAAAAGAAAAATTAGTACCAGTAAAATAAAATTGGTCTTGAAGATTTAGAAATATCTAAATATGAAAAAATGGATTTGTTGATATTTTAAATGTTTAGATGAATTAGTTGTATTTTTAAAAGAAGAATTCGTATAATTAAAAAAATTTAATTATACGAATTCTCTTTATTTTTAGACGATAATATATTGATATCGTGATAGATTATCAAATATTGGCTCATAAAGTCACATATCATTTTTGAAAGTGTTTCTTCATTAATGGCAGTTGGGTGATTTGCCCACCAACGACAAACATTTAACAGACCACCTGCAAAAAAAGAAGCCGTAAGTGTATTTTGCAGTTCATTATTATTGGGATAAAGTTCTTTTAAAAGATAATGTAATTGTTCATCAAATTCTTCTTGTAATAATTGAAATAAAAGTGGGTCCATATTCGTATCTGTAATATGTTTTGTCAGATTTCTATGGGAAGAAACAAAGGAGAAGAAAGAATGTGCATTTTCAATCATATATTCTGTTAAATCTTGAATATTTTTATTTTTTGTATTTTGTGCAGTAATTTCTTCTGCAAGTTCTCGAATAAAAAACGAATAATATTGGTACTTATCTGTAAAATGTGTATAAAAAGTAGTGCGTCGAATCATAGCACGTTCACAGAGTTCATTTACTGTAATTTTATCAAATGATTTTTCTTCTAATAATTCCAAAAAAGCATTATGTAATAAACGATATGTTTTTTGGATTCGTAAATCTAATTTCTTTTCCATAAATGAATATCCTTTTTAGAAATTTTTATATTATTTGAAGTAGTAAAATAAAAATACAAACAGGTATTTTGTTAATAATATATATTTTTATCTTGTTATCAACAAAAAGTGATAAATGTACAAATTGATTAAAAATGTCAGTTATCTTACGTTTTCAAAAATCTGACTCTTGCAATTTTGTATTTGCAAAGTATCATAAAAACTAACAAATGTCAATTATCTATCAGAAATTGTTGTTTAGGTTAAGAAAATGTAGTAAAAAAGGGGAAAATAAAACAAGGAGGAAAAAATGTGGAAAAAGAAAATGCTATGCTGAAGTTGTCTCGATTTATTGTAGAAAAACGATATTTGATTTTTTTGATTTTAATTATTTCAATGATTTTTTCTATTTTTTCGGTACAATGGGTACAAGTCGAAAGTGACTTGATTAAGTATCTTCCGGATAATGCTTCTTCTACGATTGGTCTTGAAATTATGGAAGAAGAATTTATCACATATGGTATGGCAGATTTGATGTTTGCCAATGTGACTTATGAGGAGGCAGAAAAAATTTATGAGGAAATAAAAGCAATCGAAGGAGTGCAAAGTGTGACATTTGATAATACAACTGCACATTATAATAATGTGTCAGCTCTCTTTTCGATTACCTTTGATTATCCCGAAAAAGATGAAAATTGTTTGATTGTCTTAGATGAAATATTAGCAAAATATGAAGAATATGATACATATTTATCTACAATGTTAGGGAATGCATTACAAGAAAATTTAAACAAAGAAGTTTCTGTCATTATGGTAATTGTTGCAATTATTGTATTACTTGTTGTAACATTAACATCAGAATCTTATGGAGAAGTACCTGTTTTAGTATTGACATTTGTATCAGCTATGATTTTAAATATGGGAACGAATTTTCTTATGGGAACAATTTCGTTTATCTCGAATTCTGTTACTTCTACGTTACAATTGGCATTATCTTTAGATTATGCTGTTATTATGGTAAACAGATATCGTGAAGAACATCAAAAGTTGCCAACAAAGGAAGCTGTTATTGTTGCCTTAAGCAAGGCAATTCCTGAAATTTCTTCCAGTTCACTTACAACAATTGGTGGATTGGTTGCTATGATGTTTATGCAGTTTAAAGTAGGACCGGATATGGCAATTAACTTAATTAAGTCAATTATTTTTGCGTTGGCTGCTGTATTTTTTATCATGCCTGGGCTTTTGGTATTTTTTGCACCACTTATTGATAAGTGGGCACATAAAAGTTTTATTCCTAAGATACCATTTGTAGGAACATTTGCATATAAAACATATAAAGTGATTCCACCAATTTTTATTGTGATTGCACTTATAGCAGTATATGTTTCCGGTTTATGTCCATATGCATATGGAGAAGATGGTATTGCAACACCACTTAAAAACGAAACGCAGATTGCAAAACAGATGATGGCAGATACTTTTACAAGTTCTAATATGATTGCTGTTGTTGTACCTTCCGGAGATTATGAAAAAGAAAAAGCAATTTTAGATGAATTGACTGCTATGGAAGAAGTAAGCTCTGCAATGGGACTTTCAAATATTGAAGCTATGGAAGGATATACATTGACTTCGAAATTAAATCCAAGACAATTTTCCGAACTGATTGATTTGGATTATGAAATTGTCCAAATTCTCTATACAGCATACGCAACAAGTAATGAAGTGTATGGAGAAATTATTGGTGGAATTGGAAATTATAGTATTCCACTTATGGATATTTTTCTATATGTATGTGATATGTTAAATGAAGGATTGGTGGAACTCGATTCTAAGCAGCAAGAAATGTTAGATGAGTTGCAAGTTCAACTTGTAAGTGGAAAACAACAGTTGCAAGGAGAACATTACAGTCGAATGTTAGTATATACGACGCTTCCATTAGGAAGTGAAACAACATATGCATTTGTGGAAGATGTAAAAGCGTTGGCACAAAGTTATTATCCAAATAGTGATGTTCATGTAGTGGGTAATGTTACAACAGAAATGGATTTTAAAGCATCATTTGGTAGAGATAATGTGGTAGTAAGTGTGGTATCTATTTTAATTGTACTTGTGGTACTTTTATTTACATTTAAGTCAGTTGCAATGCCAATTATTTTAATTGCAGTTATTCAAGGTTGTATTTGGATTAATTTCTCATTCCCAACTTTAATGAATGACCCTGTATTTTTCTTAAGTTATTTAATTACAAGTTCTATTCAAATGGGGGCAAATATTGACTATGCCATTGTAGCAGGAAGTCGCTTTATGGAAATTAAGGATAAAATGCCAAAGAAAGATGCAATTATTGAAACAATGAATTTTGCATTTCCAACAATTATTACTTCAGGTTCTATTATGATTGCAGCAGGCTTTTTAGTTGGAAACTTAACTTCAAGTGGTTCGATTGTAAGTATGGGACAGGGATTGTGTAGAGGTACTTGTTTATCTATTATATTGTGTTTATTTGTATTGCCACAAATGCTTTTAATTGGAGAAAAACTCGTAGACCGTACAACATTTTCCATGTCAAAATTAAAACAGGTTTCACAAAATTTATTGGAGGTGAAAAAAGACAATGAAGCATAGAAAAAAAATTAAAATTGCCACATTGTTTTTTATCATGGCAATATGTTTTTGTATGACAATTCCCTATACAGCAACAGAAGAAACAATTTACATAAAAACAGCACAAGATTTGGTTGATTTAAGTAAAAATTGTGGATTAGACAGTTGGTCAATAGGAAAAAAGATTGAATTAAACAACGATATTTCCTTAAAAGATATAGAATTTGAGCCTATTCCTTATTTTGCAGGAACATTTGAGGGGAATGGATATACTATTTCTGATGTGGAAATAACGGAAAATGTATATCCGGCAGGAATTTTTGGAATTACAAAATCAGGAGCAATTATTAGTAACTTACATATTACAGGTTCTATTATGCCAGAGGGTGAAAAAAATGATGTAGGTGGTATTGTAGGCATAAATGGTGGAATTCTTAGAAATTGTTCTTTTTCAGGTGTTGTTTCAGGCGAAAATTCTGTGGGTGGAATCGTAGGAAGGAATAAAGAAACAGGTAATATAGAAAATTGCAATATGCAAGGTCATGTGTTTGGAAAGTTTGCAACAGGTGGAATTATTGGTCGCAATTTGGGAAATGTTTTAGATTGTGAAAATGAAGCATATGTAAATAATACAAGTGCAGATACAACGATTCAATTAGAGGATTTGAACACCAATTTATTGCAAAATTTATATGCTGTAAATACTTCAGATGTTACAAATGCAGCGACAGACAATGGAGGAATTGCAGGATATTCTTCCGGAACGGTGCAAAATTGTCGCAATCGAGGTACAATCGGATATCCTCATGTTGGGTATAATACAGGTGGAATTGTAGGTCGTAATGGTGGCTATGTCAAAAAATGTGAAAATAATGGTCTCATTTATGGTCGAAAAGATGTTGGAGGCATTGTAGGGCAAGCAGAACCATTTATTGATTTGGAAATTTCTGTAAGTGGCTTATCTGTTTTAGAAGGACAACTTGCTTCTTTAAAACAACAAGTAGATAATACAACAGCAGGTTTAGAAAATACAGGAAACCAAGTATTCCAAAGCATGAATAAGATATCTAATTATCTTACGCAAGCAGGAAATGCGTTAGATAAATTAAAAGAAATGAGTTCTTTTGAAAATATAGAATTGCCAAATAGTAATTTATCGGATAATTTTGGTTCGTTAGGAGATATAGAACTGCCGGATAATAATTTATCAGATAATTTAGGTTCATTGGGGAATGGAAATCAATCTGAGAATTTGGGTTCATTAGAGGATTTATGGGAAAATTCAGATATTTCTGAAAGTATCAATGATTTACAAAAAGATTGGAATTCTGCAAAAGACCTTGCATCAGAACTTGCAGATTGTGTTAATGATGTAGCAGAAGAACTTGAAAAAATTGGTACTTATGCAGAAAGTGGTACGGAAGAATTTTCTTCTGATATGAAAGTAATTAATGAGCAAGCAAATGGTATTTATAGTACATTAGCAGGAATTGCAGATGATACAAAAAATGCTTCTACAGAAGATGTAATTGCAGATACTTCTGAAATTTCTGTGGAAAGTGTTACTTTTGGAAAAATAGCAGATTGTGTCAATCAAGAGTCTGTACAAGGCGATTTAAATGTGGGTGGTATTGTAGGTACAATGTCTGTGGAATATGAAGTTGACCCGGAAGATGATTTAACCATAGACATTTCAGCAGAAGTACAAAAGAAATATGAAGTAAAATCTATTGTATCACGTTGTACGAATCGTGGAATAGTTATTGCAAAAAAAGATAATGTAGGAGCAATTTGTGGTTTGATGAATATTGGACTAATTACAAATTGTCAAGCATTTGGAAGCGTAGAAAGCCAAAGTGGAGATTATGCAGGTGGGATTGCAGGAATTGCAAGAAGTACGATTGCAAACAGTATTGCAAATATAGAACTTTCCGGAAATCATTATGTTGGTGGAATTGTTGGTAGTGGATATACATTTGAAAATGGTGGAAGTATTGTAAAAAATTGTTATTCTCTTGTAAAAATTACAGATTGTAAACAATTTAAAGGTGCAATTTCAGGATATGAAGCAGGAAATTTTAAAAATAATTATTTTGTATCAAATGATTTAGAAGGTATCAATCGTATTAGTTATCAAGGAAAAGCAGAACCTATTAGTTATGAACAATTATTACAAGTGCAAGGACTTCCGGAAGAACTAAAAGGTTTTACCTTGCGTTTTGTAGCAGATGAAAAAGTAATTGAAGCAATTGATTTTTCATTTGGTGATAGCTTTGGGGAAGAAGTATTTCCAGAAGTACCAAAAAAAGATGGATATGATGGAACGTGGGATACTACCGATTTAACAAATTTATGTTTTGATACTGTTGTAACAGCAGAATATACAAAATATGTGACATCATTACAATCCGAAGATGTTCGAAAAAATAATCGTCCGATTCTTTTTGTAGAAGGCAATTTTAATGGAACGGATAGCATAACTTTAACAGAAGTAGAACTGACACAAGAAAAACAATCAGAATTACAAATCGCAGGAAATGTTTTAGAACTTTGGAATATTACATTTAATGATGATGGACAAAAACGTCATATGATTCGATTTCTTCCGGAAGAAGATATGAATAATACAAAATTGTATATTAAGGAAAATGACGAATGGAATAAGGTTGAAACAACAGAAATTGGAAGTTATGTATGTTTCCAAGCTGTCGGCAATACAATAGAAATAGCAGTTGTATCAGGAGGTTTAGGTGTGGCAGTTTTCATTGGAACGATTGTGGTAGTGCTTGCAATTTTTATGCTGTTTATTTTCTTAGAAAAGAAAAACCATATTCTTTCAAATTTCTTTAGAAAAATAAAAAAGAAATTTGGATTGAAAAAGATTGTTCTTTTATTAGTTCTTTTAGGTATCATTGGTGGAGTAGCTATTGCTATTTATTTTTCTATGATGCCAAAAGTGCGTATGAGTGCAGAGTTGGCTTCTATTTCAAGTGATATTCTTACAGCAAAAAATCAATCCATGAAACTACATTTAATTGCAGATGTAGGAAGTAATCATATTGAATTAGATTCTAATGTATATCTTAAAAAAGAAAACGAAACTTCTATTTTTGTATTAGAAGAAAATGGACATAGTATTTACTTTAATGGACATAGTATTTATTTAGAAAATGGAAAAGGTTTTCAAATAGAACAAGTAGAAGATGGAAATACAGATTTATTTAACCAAATTTTGAAATTGTTTGAAATTACGGAAATCACAAAAACACAAGAACAAGATAAAACAATTTATTCTATTACAACTTCCGGAGAAGATGCCCAAAATGTATTAGCAATATTAGTACCTTCTACAGAAGGACAATTAGCTTCAGCAGGTGATACGGAAATTCACTTAACAGCTTCTGATGGCATATTACAATCCGTAGAAATCAAAGGAAGTGCATCTTTAAAAGATGCTATGGAAACAGCAATTGAAGTATCTGCAACTATTTCTGATTTTTCAGAACAAAAAGCAAAAGAATATCAAATTCCAGAAAAAGTAAGCCAAGTAATTCAAAATGCAGAAAGTGCTTCATTCCCAATTATGGGCGAAGAAATGTATCGTTTGCTTTTAGCATGGACAGAATTTTATGGAAAAGACCATGAAGGAAGCGTTGCTTTGGATATAGAATGTGGTCTTATCAATTTTGAAACAAAATTAGATTGGGCAGATATTGAAAAAGGCATTGCAGATATCAGTAATATTGTGGATAATTTCAATAATTCAAGTAATTCAGGGAATAATACTTCGAATGGTAGCAGTAATATCAATGATATCAAACATATTCCTGATATCATATATGAAGTTTGTCTAAATGGAGAATTTTCATGTTATAAATTTGGAAACAGTTATGAATTTACACTTGCACTAAACGAAGAAACAATTGCAAAGATTGTAGAATTAATAGCACCTGAAATTAAGACACAGGCAGTTAATTTAACAAATGGAGAATTAGAAGTTATTGTAGAACAAAATGAAATAGCTTCTTTTAAAATTACAATTGATGGAAAAATAGATGTAGTGTTATCAGAAGTAGATGCATCCGTTTGTGCAGAGTTTGTATTTGAGTAGAATTTAAAGTAACGTTAAGATAATGCATTAAAAAGTAAGAACCAAATGATTTTGAAATAAGTCATTTGGTTCTTACTTTTTATAATCTTCGTTCTTGATATTGTATTGTTATAACATAAACTGTTTTATTCGTTTCATCAATTCGAAAAATAGCAATATAGTTATCAATAAGTAGTTATCGGCATTCTTTTTTTGCATATTTGCCTTGATTACGTTCTTGGTGTGCCTGTGGAGAGGTATCTAAATTTAAAATGGCATTTTTAATTCTATTTTAGATAAAATAAAAAAATTTTTGTAACTTCTTGACAAGGCAATGATAACAGTACAATATACAAAATAGGATATGTGAGTTTGAAAAATAAGTATATATTTTTTCATAGATAGAATGATTATGAGAGAACAATCTATAATTTTTAGGAAAAAATGATAATTATCAAATTTATATTAAAATAACAGAATGTGAGGTGCAAAAGATGATACAAGAAGAATCGGAAGTTTTTATGAAAAATCAGGCAGAACAGAAAATATTAGATGTGGATATCTCACAAGATATCACAAACGAAAATGCCAAGTATTCAAAAGGTTTGGAATTTATTCCCTTTAGTGAGAATGCATGTGCAGTAATCAGAGGCACTTGTGAAGATGCATATATTATAATTCCCAGTATATATTATGGTAGGTATGTAACAGTTATTGATGATGATGCATTTAAAGATGATATCAACTTAATTGGGATAGAAATACCAGAAAGTGTGAAAGATATCGGAGTTGGTGCATTTAAAGGTTGCATAAATTTGAAGAAGATAAATCTTCCATATGGAATAACCAGACTACAAGATAATACATTTCAGAATTGTAAATGTTTAAAAGAAATAGAGATTTCGGATAGTGTTACAACAATAGGAAAAGCTGTATTTCGAGGGTGTAGTAGTTTACAGGAAATTCAATTGCCTGATAGTATTTACAAAATAGAAGACAGAGCTTTTGACAGTTGTACAAGTTTAAAAAATGTAAAATTGCCAAGTGGTATTTGGAAAATAGATTCTAATGTTTTTAAACATTGTATAAGTTTAAAAAATATAGAATTACCGGATAGCATTGAGAGAATCGGACATGGTGTTTTTGAAGACTGTAGAAGTTTACAAGAAATTGAATTACCAAATAATTTGAAAGTAATAGGAGATTATGCGTTTCAAAGATGTCGTAGTTTAGAAAAAATTAAATTTTGGGATACGATTGTAAAAATAGGAAAATATGCTTTTGATGGCTGTACAAGTTTAGAAAACGTAGAATTGCCAAGTAATTTAATATATATAGAAGAGGGAACATTTCAAAAATGCAATCATTTAAAACAAATCCAAGTTCCAAATAGTGTATTAGAAATAGGAAACTATGTTTTTTCAGAATGTACAAGTTTAAAAGAAATAGAGATTCCAAATAGTGTTACATTTATAGGAGAATATGCTTTTGAAAAATGTAGTAGTTTACAAAATATACAATTACCATTGCGTTTGGGTAGTATAGAATTGTGTACGTTTGCAAGTTGTACAGCATTAAAAACAATAAATCTTCCAAATACGATTACAAAAATAGGTGGACACGCTTTTTTTAATTGTATTTCTTTAGGACATATTGAATTACCGGATACAGTAAAGAGTATAGAGATGAAAGCATTTAAAGATTGTATAAATTTACAGAATATAAAAATTCCACCTCTTGTTACACATATTACGAAAGATACGTTTTATAATTGTACGTCTTTAAAGAAAATCGAATTTTCATTAAATTTGAAAGAAATAGAAGAAGCAGCCTTTTATCATTGCATAAGTTTACAAAAAGTGGAATTTCCAATAGGGCTTGAAAAGATAGAAAATAAAGCATTTGCGTGTTGTACAAGTTTAGAAAAAGTAGAAATACCATCTAGTGTAAATATCATAAAGAGAGAAGTATTTTCAGATTGTACAAAGTTAAAACAAGTAAAATTAGCATCAGGTATTCAAAATGTAGGAGAAGATACATTTTGTAATTGTATTGCTTTAAAAAAAAATAGAACTTCCGAATACACTTCTAAGAATAGAAAAGTATTTATTTTTAGGTTGTATCAATTTACAAGAAATAAAAATTCCATCTAGTGTGAAAAGTATTGCTTTAGGTGCATTTCGAGATTGTATTAGTTTACAAAAGATAGAACTTTCTAATAGCTTAGAAAGAATATGTTGGGGAGCATTTGATAACTGTATTTGTTTAAAAGAAATTGAATTGCCGTCAAGTGTGGTAAGTATCGAACGAGAAATTTTTTATAATTGTGAAAGTCTGACAAAGATATATTGTTGTGCAAACGAAAAACCAATTGGTTGGTCGCACGAATGGAATGTGATAGATGAATTTGAAAAACGTGCTTTTGTTGTATGGGGAGTGACAAATGAGGAGATTTAATTCTCCTCATTTGGTGAATGCATATATAATTCGCGATATTCTTTTGGTGAAACACCATACTCTTTTTTAAAAGCACGAAAGAAACTCGAATAATCGCTGTATCCACAGCGTAAATAAGCATCACTAATTTCAACATTACTTAAAATAGCATCTTTGCACATAGCAAGGCGCTTTTTTGATATGTATTGGTGTACGGAAAGGCCTATATTTTCTTTAAAAATATGTGCAATATGAAATTTGCTGACATAAAATTCATTTGCGAGTTGGTCTAAAGAAAGTTTTTCCTGTAAATGATTTTCGATATAGGAAACAATATTTTGGTATAAACTTTGTTCTTCTCGTGGAGCATTTGGGTTTTCTACTTCATAAATAGAACGATTGATATGTAAAATTAAATCATTCACAAGTAATGAAACTTTTGTTTCTTTTCCAAAACGTTCAAAGTGAATTTCATCAATTAATTGAAATGCTTTTGATTGAATCGTATTAAATTCTAATAAGTCATAATGAAAAATATAGCGTTTATTTGTTTGTATATATTGCATTAAATATCCGTAATCCGAAGATATTTTGAGAAGTTCATTGCAGTATTCACAAGAAATCCAAAAGATAATACGTTGATAAGGTAAGTCGGGATTTAAGACATTGACATGGTGATGAAGTCCTGGTGGAATTACTATCATATCTCCAGATTTAATGGGATACATGATTCCATTGATATAAATAGAAACGTCACCACCAAGCAAAAAATAAAATTCATAATAATTATGCGTGTGGTCGCGTAAAGTTGGGAGATTTCGGTCATTATAATAATAGATTTCAAAATCTTGTGAAACCATGTATTGTCGGGGATGAAAAGCAGTACGCAATCCTTTTTTCATAAATAAACTCCTTGTATGCTATAATTATTATAATAATTTTTATAGACTTTTTTAATTTAATAAAAAAGTTGTAAGTATAAAGAATTTCTTTCCATATGTGCAATATGAATATAACTTTTTTTAAGAGATATCCTATGTATAGGGCAATTCGCATAAATTGTATACAGTATTCCTATAAAAAATTGTTTATTTCCACATATTTTAACACAAAACCACAACTTTTGCAATGTGTACAACAATACTACCAATTCACATTTTTTGGAAAAGCATTTATAATAAAATTATCTTAGAAACAAGACATTATGAGAAGGAGAGGGTATTACCAATGGAATTAAGTAAATTAGGTTTACAAAACAAAGCAGACTGGGAAGCAAAGGGATATAAACTTCCACAGTTCGACCGTGAAGCAGTTACAGCAGCAACAATGAAAATCCATTCTGGATTCATTTTGGAGCTGGAAATATTTTCCGTGCATTCCAAGCAAATGTTATGCAGAATATCTTAAATAGTGGGGCTATGGATAGAGGTTTAATCGTTGCAGAAGGTTTTGACTATGAAATCGTTCAGAAAATGAACCGTCCACATGATGATTATACAATTCTTGTAACATTAAAAGCTGATGGAAGCATTGAAAAAACAGTTGTAGGTTCTGTAGTAGAATCATGCGTACTTGATTCAGAAGATGATGCTGAATATTCAAGATTAAAAGAAATTTTCTGCAAAGATTCTTTACAGATGTGCTCATTCACAATTACAGAAAAAGGTTACAGCCTTGTAGATGGTAAAGGACAGATTCTTCCGGCAGTAGAAGCTGACTTTGCAGCAGGTCCTGAAAAACCAGCAAGCTATATCGGTAAAGTTGCATCTCTTTTATATACACGTTTCGTAAATGGCGCAAAACCGGTTGCTATGGTATCTATGGATAACTGCTCACACAATGGTGACAAATTATATGCAGCAATCAATGGATTCGCTGAAAAATGGGCTGAAAATGGCTTAGTTGACAAAGCATTTGTTGATTATATTAATGATAGAGAAAAAGTTTCCTTCCCATGGTCTATGATTGACAAAATCACACCAAGACCAGATGCTTCTGTAGAAGCTATCTTAAATCAGGATGGTATTGATGGTCTTGAACCGGTTATCACATCTAAAAATACTTATGTAGCTCCATTCGTAAATGCTGAAGAATGTGAATACTTAGTAATTGAAGATTGGTTCCCAAATGGACGTCCGGCAGAATTAGAACAGGGTGGACTTATGTTCACAGAACGTGAAACAGTAGACAAAGTAGAAAAGATGAAAGTTTGTACTTGTCTTAACCCACTTCATACAACTCTTGCAGTATTCGGATGCTTATTAGGATATGAAAAAATCTCTGAAGAAATGAAAGATGAAGAACTTAAGAAATTAGTAGAAAGAATCGGATATGTAGAAGGTCTTCCGGTAGTAGTAAACCCAGGAATCCTTGACCCGAAAGAATTTATTGATACTGTACTTAATGTTCGTATTCCTAATCCATTTATGCCAGATACACCACAACGTATTGCAACAGATACATCTCAAAAACTTGCTA